>JAHEMU010000009.1 GCA_024643485.1 Cytophagales bacterium | reverse complement strand
CCTGGAGAGCCTAATTTTCTTGATTTTGAGGAAAATAAATACCAATAAAATGCCAGTAACTCCTATTAATAGGTAAGGTTTAATCGTTTCATCTAACCATTTTGCTAATAAATTCCATAATTGGTTCATCCCTAGTAAAATAGCTATAGAGGTCACTATTAAAAACGAAAGGTTTAACCGAACGCTGGCTACTTTACCATTATTTATCTGTGCATGGTTCACCAATAGCCAAAGTGAAATGGCAATTAAAGGTAAAATTAAACCATTGGTAGCTTGGGCGAGGATAATTAGTGGGATGGGTTTAAGTCCGGAAATTCCAAAGATAAATCCACCTCCCAGAACGATAATCCACGTAAGATGAAAAGAATTAGCAGGGTTTTTTGTCCATATACCTCTGCTAATGATAGCCGCTGCAAATGGTGCGGTGATAGCACTACTAAACCCGGCAGCAAACAAGCCTAATCCCAAAAATAACGAGCCGTAAGATCCCAGTTGCGCATCCAAACTCGCCGCCAAGTTGACAAACGAAAAGCTTCCTTGTAGCAAACTGCCATTAATTAAAATGGCCATGGAGATGAGTCCTCCCAAAATCACCGAAATGTACAATCCAATTCTCATTTCGCGAATGCTCTGCCCTTTACTGATTCCTGAGCCTAAAAAGAGATTATAAGGAACCACTGTGGTTCCCACCAATCCGAGGATCATCCAAAGTGAACCGGAGGGGACCGATGGTGTGAATCCTTTAGCGATTAGAGGCCAAGGGTGGTTGGCTTGGAAAACTAAATACAAAAAAGTGATCCCCATTAAGGCTACGATGACAGAGAGAAAATTTCCAATAATTGCTGGTTTTCCTAGTGCAAGTAATGCAGCGACACCAATGGTTATTATAGTGAGGATCCATGGTGTTGAAAAGCTCGTAAATAGTTGGATACCAGAAATTGCACCTAACATATTTCCTGCTTCGTATGCCAAACAACCAAGAATCACAGATCCTCCAATTGCGATTATCAATGATTTACTAAATTTTCCGGGATATAATTTGCCCAATAATGCTGGTAATTCTAGGCTAGTTTGAATGCTGAGTTTAGCGCTCGCTTCCTGTAAAACGATACATGCAAATACAGCAAAGGCGAGGGCCCACATTAAATCATATTGGTAAGAAGCTCCTGCTGCACTTGCGGTGGTAATCGTCCCTGGCCCGATAAAAGCAGCGGCAATTAACGACCACAAAATGATACTACTAATTTTTTTTGGCATTATTTTAGAACGGTCTCTTACTCTAAATTATTATTACTTTGGAAAAATAAGTAATTTTAATTCTTAAGCGAAATCTAATACACTACAGGAATGAAAGCGGGAAAAATTTTAATTGGAATCTGGTTGTGCATCGGAACCATTTTAAACGGGAATACGGTATTAGCTCAGAATGGTGTTCCACAAATAGTGATAAATCCGAAAGGCCATAGCGCTCGAATTAATAATATCCTCTATACTCCAGATGGAACGCAAATCATTTCTATTTCGGAAGATAAAACGATTCGGTTATGGGATGTGGAAACCGGAGAGATGATTAAAAAATACGAAACGCAGATTGGTGATGGTTCTGAAGGGATGTTATATGCTTCGAGTTTATCGCCCAATGGTAGATTATTGGCCGTTGCAGGTTATCCCGTGTCTTCAGAAGAATCAAATTATATAGTAATTATTGACCTAAACCGAGACCAGCAAGTAGCCACTGCTGTTGGTCATAAAAATGTAATTAATGGATTAGGTTTTAGTGGTGATGGAAAATTTTTGATTAGTGGTGATGACGATGGAATCATTAAATGCTGGGAAGTTTCTAGGTCAAAAATGTACAAAGAAGTGAGCCAATTAGAACTTGGAAGTCCTGTTTTTGATTTATCAATTAATGCCAATAAATCGATCGCCGCAGTTGCCTCTGCGGGGAAAGAAGTGATACTCGTTGATTTTTCTTCGGTATCTACTTCTGGGAAAATGAGTGTAAAATCCTTGAAAAAACACAAATCGGCAATCAGTAAAGTGAAATTTTCACCTGATGGAAAATTCTTGGCGAGCTGTTCTGTGGAGGATGAATTAATTCTCTGGACAGGTGATGGAGTTTTTCAGTTTTTAAAAGATGATTATGAAGTGCCGCTAAATGCACTTGCTTTCAGTTATGACAGTAAAATTTTAGTTGCACTTGATTTGAGAGGAAGGGGGTTTAGCTATGCTATTCCGAATGGAAACTTATATACCAAAGATTTTAAAGGACATGATAATGTTGTTTTCAGCGCTACCTTTTCACCTCGATCAACCGACGGAAATTACGTCATAGCTTCCGCAGGTGGGACTAGAAATGAGATCGTTCTTTGGAATGCCATTAGTGCTAAAGAGACCAAGAGAATAAGCGGAAGAGGGAATTTCATCGGAAATATAGCATTTGGCTCTGGGAAAGAGTTGTATATAGCGCCTTCTTTTACCTCTAAATCGCCAAATTACTCCTATCTTTTTGATTTTCAATCCTTGTCTCTTTCCCAAAATGACTCGAAACCCGCGGCTACTGCTATCGATAAATTGAATAAAAATATCTCCATTGGCAATGATTTATTGTCGGTGGTGTTACCTAAAGGCAAAGTAATTTATAACGATGAATTTGAAGATGGATATGTGAGGTCCTTTACGAGTACAGCTGATGGGAAGGTAGTAGTGGGTAGTGATTTTTCCTTGAAAATGTACGACGGTGCAGGTAATTTATTAAAAGAATTGGTAGGACATACGGGAGGAGTATGGTCGCTTTCAGCTTCGGCAGATGGCAGGTATGTAGCTTCAGGCAGCGATGATCAAACCATTAAACTTTGGAAAGTTGATGAGTCGGGTTACGCTCCAAGTATTGAACAATTTTTTAGCACCGAGGATGATATTTTGGAAATTGTAAAAAGCTTGGAAACGGATCAAACAGCCATTGAATCTAAAAAAGCATGGCAAAATACCATTCAAATTATACGGGAAGCTGGAGATAAAAAGCTCACACGTTTTTTCGAAGATTATTACAATGGTTTAGGTGAAGCAATTATCCCGTTTGGAAATTTATTTGTTGCCAACGACAATCAGTGGGTGTATTGGGCTCCTACTGGCTATTTTGCGTGTTCTGAAAAGGGGGCAGACTATTTCGGATGGCATCTCAATAATGGAATTGAACAATTAGCTGACTTTTATTCTGCAGATCAATATTTTGAATTGCTGTATCGGCCAGATGTCATGTCAAAATCTGTTTCCATGTATAGAAGAGCTGAAGATATTTTGAAAGCGGATGGAGAGCAAATTTTTGATTTAAGTAAATTGAGTAAACCTTCTGCTGGATTATTTGATTTGACAGAACTTACTGTCGGTGCGTTAAAAGTACTCGACTATGATAAAGGAAAATATTTAACCACAGAAAGTCATCTCAAATTGAGTGTTGAAGTTTTTGATGGGGGAGGCGGAATTCGGGAAATAAACCTTTACCAAAATGGAAAATTATTACTTTCTGATACGGATGCGAAAAGTTTACAATCTGATAAAATCAAAAAGAGATCATATGAAGTTGATTTGGTAAATGAAACCAATAACTTCAAATTGGTTGTGGTCAATTACCAAGGAATTGAATCGCGCCCAGATTACTTTAAGGTGGATTACGTAGGTGAGGAAATTGTAACGACCAATTTACATATATTGGCTATTGGAATTAACCGTTACGAACGTGAAGATTATAATCTTAATTATGCGTATGATGATGCCCATACTTTTACCAAAAAGTTTGTTGATAATTCAACCCCTTTATTCAAAAATGTAAGAAATCGAATTGAGCTATACGATGAGGAAGCCACAAGAGATAATATTTTGAAAAGCTTTGAAAGTATAATCAGTCAGGCAAAGCCGGAGGATATGTTTGTATTTTATTACGCAGGTCATGGCACCATTGATGAGTCTGCCGGAAACGAATATTATTTAGTACCTCCAAATATTACCCAATTGTATGGGGATTCTAAACAATTGAAAGAAAAGGGGATTTCAGCAACGGAATTGAAAATGCTTTTGTCCAAAATAAAGGCAACGAAGCAGTTGATTTTAATGGATGCTTGTCATTCAGGCGCAGCCATTGATAAATTACAGGAAAATGATGCGGAACGGGAGCGAGCCATGACTCAGCTTGCGAGAAGTTCTGGAGTAGCCATGTTGACTTCTTCAAATTCTCAACAGTTTGCTACTGAATTTGAAGTATTAAAACACGGGGTATTTACCTATTCTTTATTAGATGCTTTAGATGGAGCTGCTGATACTGGAGATAAAGTGGTGAGTGTATATGAAATGAAACTTTTCATGGAGAGAATGGTTCCTAAAATATCAAAGGAATATGGAGGGGTAGCACAAAAGCCAGTAGCCCATGTTTTTGGTAACGATTTTTCTATTAGTATTGTCGCACCGAATACCAATGAAGCGAATTCGGATGGGGAGGGAAATAAATAACAAGAAATGAATAAAAGTAAATGGTTAAATATTGGGGCGCTGATCGCCTTAATTTTCACATTGTATGTAAATTATTTGGCCAATGCGCTGCCATTAAACGGATATTATACCTATCAACTCAGCGATATGTATCCGAATTTATTTGTCCCTGCTGGAATAACTTTTTCTATTTGGGGGGTCATTTATCTAGGATTATTATCTTTTGTTTTTTATCGGATGTTCTTCATTAAACCAAATGAAAGAAATGCTATTTCCGATGAAATTTCGATATATTTCATTCTTTCTTGTGTGGCAAATGCTGGATGGTTATTCTCCTTTCATTATTTACATATTGGTATTTCCGCAGCCATGATGATGGTGTTGTTGTATTCCTTGGTTGTAATCTGGCAACTTATTCAAAAGAATAATCGATCTAAATGGGAACGTTATCCAATAAGTATCTACTTCGGATGGATTTGTGTGGCTACTATTGCTAGTTTCACCACGGTGATAGTTGACAATGAATGGATAAATTCAGCTTCTACGGAAGTGTTGCTCACTTTATTGATGATGACCATCGCGGCGGGATTGGCCATTTATTTTGTCCAAAAATTTAAAGATGTTGTGTTTAGCTTAGTATTCGTTTGGGCTTTTACAGGCATTTTCATAAAACAACAGCATGCTCAACCTACCATTTCTGGGTATGCGATGCTTTTGATTGTAATAATATTTCTATTAGCAATAATGTCAGTTTTTAAGAAAAAAAAGAAAGTACGAAAAAAGTAAATGACCATTCAATTACCTCATCCATTTATTTAATCTAAAAACTCCATTTTTTACTACATTTGGACTGTGAAATTATTGCGCATTTTATATTCTAGTTACGTTCTATTCATATTTGCCATTTTATTTATTTTTTTGTTCCCTTTTTTACTTTTCCCCATTATAGATAAAAAGAAGTTTAAGTGGATCGGGATAATAAATAGAATTTGGGCAAAACTGTTTTTCTTTTTGAGCGCAATGCCATTAAAGATACGATACGAAGCGCCCCTAGATTCGAGGAAACAATACATAATTTGCCCCAATCACTTTTCATATTTAGATATACCAACCTGTGGGTTATTAACAATAAATACGGTGTTTGTAGGTAAAAATGCGATGGAAAAAATTCCACTATTTGGATGGATGTATAAAAAATTACACATCACAGTGGATAGGACAAAACTAAAAAGTCGATATGAAACTGTGATGAAATCGTTGAGGGCGGTGGATGAAGGTAAAAATTTGGTGATTTTCCCAGAAGGTGGAGTACTCTCAAATCAAATTCCGTTAACAGGAAATTTTAAAGACGGGCCTTTTAGGATAGCAATTGAAAAACAACTTCCTGTGGTTCCTGTTACAATCTATAACAATTGGAGTATATTGCCGGATCTTTTATTTCAGCGTATCCAACCTATTGAATTTTTGGTACACAAACCGATAGAAACGATTGGAATGGATATCTCCCAAATTAAGGAATTGAGGGATCAGGTGAAGAATATATTGGATCATGAACTTAAAAACAGATTTAATCTATGAAAATTGATGAATCATATTTTGATAAAATTGCTCATTTGGCTCGTTTGAATTTCAATGAAATTGAAAAGAAAGAAATGATGAGTGATATGTCAAAAATCATAAGCTGGGTGGAGAAATTGGAAGAATTGGATACAGAAAACATTGAACCACTCACGTCCATGTCATTAGAGATCAACGTTTTACGTGAAGATCAGGTGTCAGAGCACCTTAATCAAAGTTCGGCTGAAATGAATGCCCCAGAATTTAGAAATGGATTTTTTAAAGTTCCAAAAGTTATTGAGTAATGAGTGATTTGAAGTTTTGGAATGAATTTACAAAAGAGCATAAGTACCTTTTTGGTATTCTTGCTGCAATTTTTGGTATTTCATTCGTGTATTTAATTGGGTATTGGGCACTTGGAATTCACAGCTTAATAGAGTGGGAGTCGTATTTTTACTCTGATACGCTGCAAACTACCCTCCAACAAATAAATTCGTACCCTTTTTCGTTGAGTGTGGAGGCTGAAAGCATTTTGTTCACCGAGTTTTTGGGAGGTGCTGATTTTGTCATTCAACCAATTATTGGATACTTGTATCTAAGTCTCCTAGTGGTCGCTCTTATGGTTTTATTTGCCATTTCAACCTATTTAAGTAAGTTTTGGTATTTTACTGTAATGGGGTTGTTCATTGTTTTAATTATATTTTTAAAACTGGACATCTTATTATTGTTCAATTTGTTCGAAGGAAAGATCCTGGTAATTCTCGCGTTAATAGGATACCTGTCTTTAAGTTATTACTTCTACAGCTTTAGAACAGATATAGCACTTCATAAGCGAATCATGGCCTTTTTGGGATTCTCAGGAATCTTGGCGGTATTGATATTCTTTTATGCTGAAGTTAATCATCCTTTTATGTATTTGGTGAGTTATAGCTTTCCTGTAGCTTTAATACTTACTTTGGTAGTGATTTTAATGGTGGCGCACGAGGTGTTGGCAGCTTTTATGATCCTGTTAACCAATCAAAAAACCAATAGTACCTCAAATGGTCGTCATTTCTTCCTTATTTCAATTATCTATATCGTTAATGTAGTTTTTATTTTCCTCAAGGAAATTAAAGTAATTGATTTCTCAGTCATTCCCGTCAGTGCCATATTATTGTTTGTTATCTCCTACTTGTTAGGTATCTGGGGATTTAAAAAAAGGGAGTCTCAATATGAATATTTGATTCCTTTCAAACCGTTGGGAAGTTTGTTTTACATCGCATCGGGGATTATTGCATTTAGTACCATTGGGTATTTAGCAGGAACTTCCAATGACCCCGGGTTTGAAGTCGTCGAAAATGCGGTAATTTATAGTCAAATTGCTTTTAATGTTGCATTTATATTCTACATCGCTTCCAATTTTTTAAATCCATTGCTTCAGGGAATGCAAGTACATTTAATTATGTATAAGCCCCAGACTATGCCATTTTTTACCTTTCGATTTGCAGGGGTAATTATTTTTCTAGCATTTGTTTTTGCTGATAATTGGGAAATATCAGTGAAGCAAGGATCTTCAGCCTATTTTAATTCGCTAGGTGATTTGTATTTATATAATAATGAAGAGGTGCCAGCCTTGGGTTATTACTCAAAAGGAAAGGTGTACAGCGGAAATAATCACCGATCAAATTATGCACTTGCAAAAATAGCGGAGAAAAATTTGAAGGCAGATGATGCGATTGCTGCCTATCAACGAACTCAATTATTCCACCCTTCGGAATTTTCTTATATCAATTTGAGTAATATATATTTTAATCAGAAATACTTTTTTGAAGCTCTTTTTCAATTGAAACAAGGATTAGTTCAGTATCCTAAAAGCGGGCCAATGTTAAATAATATAGGTCTTTTATATGCGCAGGCTGGAACTTACGATTCTGCCATTCATTATTTAAATGAAGCCAGGCAATACCGCGTTACCGAAACCATTTCAACCAATAACTTATTGGCTGTTATGAGTATGGCAGAAGTCTCTTCTGAAATAGAAGATTTAGAATTGAATTTGGATAAAGACTATACCATTAAAACGAATAATTTAGCACGACTCAACCAAATTCATCAAATTACTCCTGATCCATTAACATTAATGGATACCTCCATGACGCAGATTTCTCATGCGTATATTTATAATTACTTAATCAATAAATTATTTGATATCGACACCTCTTCCTTTGCTCTGGCGAGGGAAATGGCCGCTCAAAATTCATTTTTCTCTAGGCGTGTAGATTTGGCCTTAGCACTAAATTATTACTATAAAGGGAAAGTAGGTGAAGCTATCAATATTTTAAAAAATATCCGATATGGCGAACCCAAATGGGCTGGTATGGTAAATGATATATTGGGAAAATGGTATCTCGACCAAGGGGATCCTCTGTTAGCGGCTTCCTATTTTTCGACGGCAAAACAAAATTATATGCCTGATGCTGAATTGTATGAAGCAATGGCATTAACCAAAGCCTATAGCCCCGAGGCGATCGTTTTGTGGGATACCTTAAGTCACAGAAATAATAAAAAAACCAGTGAAATAGCCTCTAAAATGAAATTAATACTTCAAACAGAGGATCAAAAGGCAGTATTAGCATTTGAAGATGCTGAAAAATTTCAATGGATTATGTTCCATAAACAAATTCCAAATCAAGAGTTGATTAATTCTATTCAATCAGACGATTATAAAGCAATGGCTTTGCTCTTTTTTGCGAATCAATTCTATGAAAATGAAAACTTCACTGAGGCAAATGAATTTCTTAAAAGAGTTGAAACCTTAAAAATAACGCAAGAACTCACAAAAAAGAATCTGGCAATGGCTAAGTTAAAGGTGAACTTTTACACGGCAAAAGAAGGTGAGGAAATTGAAATTGATCCTGCTTCCCTGGATTACGATTTGAGAAGCTTCGTTTCTTTAAGAGCGTTTATTTCAGCTGGAGATTCAGTATCCATAGATAGATTAATAGGAAAGCCGTATCAGTTAAATCCTTTTAATGAAGAATTGATCATTGAAGCAACCGCCTATTTTGAATCTGTAAATCAATGGATGAAAGCGTACGAGACCATTCAACAAGCGGTTATTAAAAATCCAAATTCCATTCGATTACAAAAAACGTATATCAGACATTGCGGAAAATCCGGAAGTTCGACCTTTGGGTACGTAGCTTTAGAAGACTTGCTAGGTAAAATTAGTGAGAAGGATTACACAGAATTATATAACGAGTTCGAAGCTCTCCTCCAGAATTGGGAAACAAACGGTTTATAAATATGGAATTTTCGGTGTAGAATAATACATTTGTAAATAACCTTTATTAATCGAAATATGTCTGATAAAATACTTGCCTTAAATAAGGTTCACGAAGAATTGGGCGGTAAAATGATCCCATTTGCCGGTTTTGTAATGCCTGTGAGATATTCCTCCGATAAAGACGAACATATAACTGTTCGTGAAAAGGTGGGGATATTTGATGTGTCGCATATGGGTGAGTTTACCGTAAAAGGTTCAGGTGCCCTTGATTTACTCCAAAAAGTTACCACCAACGATGTATCAAAGTTAGTTCCCGGGAAAGCCCAATATAACTGTTTACCCAACCTCGATGGAGGTATCGTAGATGATTTGATCATTTATATGATGGGTGAAAATGATTACTTTTTGGTAGTTAATGCCGGTAATATTGAGAAAGATTGGAATTGGATCAAACAATTTGCCAACGACTCAGTGAAAATGGAAAATGTGACTGACAATTATTGTCTATTTGCAGTTCAAGGGCCATTAGCTGGTAAAGCTTTGTCCAAATTAACTTCTACAAATTTAGAGGGAATTAGCTATTACAGTTTCGAATTGGGTGCTGTAGCTGGGGCGGAAAATGTAATAATTTCTGCAACTGGATATACTGGCGCAGGCGGGTTTGAGGTGTATGTGCCGATTAAGGATGGAGAAACTGTATGGAGAAAAATTCTTGAAGCAGGTAGTGAATTCGGAATGAAACCCATCGGATTAGGAGCGCGTGATACGCTGAGAATGGAAATGGGGTTCTGTTTATATGGTAATGATATTGACGATACCACTTCTCCAATTGAAGCTGGGTTAGGTTGGATTACCAAGTTTGTGAAAGACTTTAATGGTAGGTCGCACGTTGAAGCAGTTAAAACGAACGGCCCTAACCGTAAATTGGTTGGATTTATTATGGATGACAAAGGGATTCCAAGAACAGGGTATCCACTAATGGATGCCAATGGAAATTCCATAGGTAGAGTAACTTCAGGTACCATGTCCCCTTCAATGAATGTGGGGATTGGGCTGGGTTATGTCTCCGTAGATCACGCTGCAGTAGGCTCCGAAATCTACGTGGAAGTGAGAAATAAACTACTTAAAGCTACCATTCATAAATTACCTCTATTAAAATAAACCTAAGACCGCTATTTTACACTTAAAATAGCGGTCTTTTTATTTAAAATAATATGAAAAAATTACTCCTTATTCTCGTTTTAGTTGGGTTAACTACGCTTGGTTTTTCGCAAAACAAACCAAATTTAACGGTTGAGAAAATCATGCAAAATCCTACTACATGGATTGGCACCTCCCCATCTAGTGTTTTTTGGTCTGAAGATGGTAAAACCATCTACTTTGATTGGAATCCTGAAAATAATGCTGCAGACTCACTTTACAAGGTGTCTGCACCTTGGACTACCCCTGTCAAGGTTTCGATGACTGAACAAAAGAAAATGCCATCAAGAAGAGGAGAATACAATCGTGCGAAGAGTTTGAAATTATACGATAGAGAGGGGGATCTATATATATACGATGTTAAAAAAGGTACAGAAAAAAGGTTGACACAAACTGAAAGCAGAGAATCATCCCCTTCATTTTCACAAGATGAAAAATCCGTTGTGTTTACCTCAAACAATAATTTGTTCAAAATGGATTTGGCCTCTGGATTTATAACACAAATCACCAATTTCAGCTCAGGAAATGGAAATAATCGCAGAGGTAATAGTGAAAAATCTACCGAGCGAGACCAAGCTTTAGAGGAATCTCAGTTGGAGTTATTTTCAATTTTGAAAAATGAAAAAGAGTTAAAAAATGCGAGTAAGGAGTTCAATGATAAATTTCAGTCCAAACCACTCAAGGAAATAAGTGCGGGTGGAGGATTTGTAGCGTCCATGATGCTAAGTCCAGATGAGAATTTTGTTGTGTTTCTGTCGTTTGAGCGGTCAAGTGATAAGAATACCATCGTACCGGATTATGTAACTGAATCGGGATATACCGAGGATCTCAACGCTAGATCAAAAGTGGGGGGTGTTCAAGGCCGAAGAACGGTTTCAATTTATGATAGAAAATCTGAGCAAGTGTATGAAGTTAATTCTGCTGAGCTTCCAGATTTGGACAAGGCGCCAGAGTACTATTCAGAGTACGATAGAAAATTTGAAGGCAAGAAAAAGCTAAATACTTTTTTACCTGTGTGGTCTTTAGATGGAAAAAAGGCTGTTATTTCTCTCACAACGGATGATAATAAGGACCGATATATAGCCCTTCTCAATTTAAATGATGGGAATTTAACTCTCCTAGATCATCAACATGACGAAGCGTGGATAGGAGGACCTGGTATTGGTGGATGGGGATTTAGTGGTGGTGATATGGGCTGGTTGCCAGATAATAAGCACATCTACTTTCAGTCTGAAGTTTCAGGATATTCTCACTTATACCTAATGAATGTTGAAACCAAAGAGCGAAAAGCGTTAACATCAGGTAATTATGAAGTTTATTCTCCACAATTAAATAAAGATAAAACTGCTTGGTTTTTTGAAGCTAATATAGAGCATCCCGGAATAAGCCAGGCATATACGATGCCTCTTATGGGGGGTAAAATCACCCCATTAACTGATATGGGAGGTAAGGCAGATGTTACATTTTCGCCAGATTTTACTAAAATGGCGATTCTTCATTCAACGGCTAATCACCCCGAGGAACTGTATGTTTCAGAAAAAATTTCAAAGCCAGAAAATATAAAGAAAATCACCAATAGTACTACTGCGGAATGGGAGAGCTATCCATGGAGAACTCCTCAATTTATCACGTTTGAGGCTCGCGATGGGGCCAATGTGTACGCTAGATTATATGAACCGGAAAATAATGTAAAAAATAATGCAGCGGTTGTTTTTGTGCACGGTGCAGGGTATTTACAAAATGCGCATCAGTGGTGGAGTACTTATTTTAGGGAGTATATGTTCCATAATTTACTAGTGGAAAAAGGCTATACGGTCATTGACATCGACTATCGTGGTAGTTCGGGTTATGGTAGAGACTGGAGAACAGGAATCTATCGTCATATGGGAGGAAAAGATTTGACAGATCAGGTGGACGGCGTCAATTATTTGATAAAAGAAAAAGGGATTGATAAAAATAAAATTGGAATTTATGGTGGCTCTTATGGTGGATTTATCACACTAATGGCCATGTTCACTGAGGCTGATTCATTTACATCAGGGGCCGCTTTGAGATCAGTAACCGATTGGGCTCACTACAACCACGGTTATACCAGTAATATCCTTAATACCCCGACTTTGGACAGCATCGCCTATAGAAGAAGTTCACCAATTTACTTTGCTGAAGGTTTGAAAGGGAATTTGTTAATTTGCCATGGCATGGTTGATACCAATGTTCATTTCCAAGATGTTGTTCGCCTCTCACAACGATTGATTGAATTAGGGAAAGACAATTGGGAAATGGCGGTTTTCCCTAAAGAAAACCACGGGTTTGTTCATCCAAGCAGTTGGACTGATGAGTATAAAAGAATATTAAAATTATTTGAAGAAACTTTAAAATAATTGCCAATCTTCTTTTTACTTATGCATGTAAGTTTTTGTTCAGTTTTTAAAATGGCTTAAAATAGTGTATTAAATAATTGATGTATTTAATATTTAATTGTATTTAAATGATAAATTTTAATTTGTAAAATTAAATGAATAGAATATTAGTCACACTTTAATTGTCATTCAATTAATCAGTTACGCTTGTATAGTATTCTGATGAGGTGATAATTGATTAGTTGACGTCAATATTGTGTATATTTTAATCTAAATTAGTGTAACTTGAATCAATGATTGCAGCAGAAATTCCTTCCAATGAGCAAAAGAGGTTAAAGGACTTGCAGAGTTATAACATTCTGGATTCTTTACCTGAGAAGGAATATAATGAGATAACTGAATTAGCTGCCAAAATTAGTGGAATGCCGATTTCCATGATTAGTTTGGTTGATGCCAAACGCCAATGGTTTAAGTCCACCTCAGGAACTTCTTTAAGAGAAACTCCAAGAGATATTGCTTTTTGTGCACATGCGATTTTACATTCATCTGAGGCTTTTTTGGTTCCCGATTCTTATCTCGATGAACGATTTGCTAATAACCCATTGGTGATTGGTGAACCTAAAATTCGATTTTATGCCGGGATACCACTTGTAAATGACCAAGGATCAGCTTTAGGAACTCTATGTGTGGTTGATCATAAGCCAAATCAATTGGATAAAAATCAAATTAAAAGTTTGGAACTTTTAGGCAAACAAATTATCCATCTTCTTGAAATTCGTAAAAAATATGGTGAATTAGAGCTAGAAAAAAAGGATTTAGAGTTGCGTTATGAGGAACTTGAAAAATTTTCACGAGTGGTTTCTCATGACATTAAGTCTCCTTTAAATAATATGATTGGCTTAATCGAATTGTTATCTCTTCAATATGATGAAAATTTACCAGAAGATGGGAAACAATATCTACAGTATTTGAAAGCTTCTTCGACCAAATTGAAGGATCTTGTAGACGGTATTTTAGCCTATTACAAAGGTGAAAAGGAAATTTCCAATGCGACTGAGTCCATTCAATTAAATGAACTTTTATTGCAAATATCCAAAATGATAAATGCTTCCAGTGAGTTTTCTTTCGTTTTAACCGATTCTACTAATGTTCAAATTACAGCAAATAGATCAATTCTAGAGCGAGTATTTCTAAATTTACTAGTTAATTCAGTTAAATATAATCATAAGGCACAGGGGGTAATAGAAATTGATTTTAGTGAGTCGGATTCACATTATCATTTTGTTGTTAAAGATAACGGGGATGGTATACCAAAGGAGGACTTAAATCGGATTTTTAACTTATTTACCAATTTAGGGAATGTAGATCGATTTGGAAATTTGGGTAGCGGAATGGGTTTAGCCACCGTAAGGAAGTTAATACAATACGTTGAAGGAACGATTCAGGTGGACTCACAAGTTGATATTGGAACGACTTTTACTTTTACTTATAAAAAATAAATTACTTTTTCTTTTTGAATCGATTTAATTGATTCATTATCATATCTCTACCTTTTTCTTCTCCTGTCAGCCATCTTCTCATCACACTTTCAACAGGCAGAACCGCGGAAGCGACTACTACTTGAATAAAGAAATTAAATACTGGCGAATTTTCTAACGCAAATTTTGCTTCTGCTATCGCTTGAACAAATTCAATCATTAGTACCAAGGTTAGAAAAGCGATTAGTCTACTTATTATGCTGTAGCTATCTTGATACTTTCTATTTAAATGAAGCGAAATAAATAATAAGAATACAAACAAGAACATTTCAACGGCATAAAACCACGGCCGTTTCCAATAAGGAGGTAATACTTTGAATTTT
Source organism: Cytophagales bacterium (assembly GCA_024643485.1). GTDB lineage: Bacteria > Bacteroidota > Bacteroidia > Cytophagales > Cyclobacteriaceae > JAHEMU01. The sequence goes on along the minus strand of JAHEMU010000009.1, from coordinate 3,862 downwards.
AAAGGTTTAGATTGGTTTATTTGTCCAAATATATCCTTGCTTTGAACGAGTATTTCATAATCTCCCGGGGGTAAATAAGGGAAAGAAAATACATTATCATCCGACCACTCCGACCATTCTGAATTTAAACCTGATAACACATATCGATATTTTATTCCCAATACATCTCGATAATCTGGCTGAACATATTCAATACTTATCTTACCATTGATATCTATTACTTCAACAATTTCCCCAAATCCGATTTCATTGCCTTGTTGATATAAATCTTTGAGAATTAAGGAATAATTATTAGGGATTCTATTAACGAGATAATCCAATTTCAGTAATCTATTTTGTGCATCAATTATCCAAAAATACTCACCCTCCGCATTAAAATAGATTGCGCGAATATCCTGAATCATGTTCAATATTTCGGTTCGCTGTGTATGAAGATTATCGCCTAAGTGATGCCAGAATTCGCCGTTAAATACCCAGGAAGTAGGCGTTTCGTGACCAAAATACCTGATTGGCTTCCCTAGTTGCGTTTCAAGTGTGACATCATGTTCGAATGCGTTTGTGGTTGGATTGATTCGGTAATAGCCAGTGGAATTAATAAAATATACCTGACCATCTTTTTCTTTGATAAGTGTCTGTTCAGAATATGGATTGACCAGATCGTAATTATCCAATTGATATTCTTCATCTACTTTGTTGAGATGGTAAACAGTTTCAAACCCTGTAAACCATAAATTGCCTTTACTGTCTTCAAATAGGTATTGTACTTGATCGCTCAACTGACTAATACGATCTGCTATTTCCCATTTCCCATTATTGAAAGAGTAATAAATAACCTCATTGTTAGCCGTTGCAGCTAATAAGTAACCATTTTTAGTTGAAAGGATATCTTTAATAGGGTCTTGGCTGATTTGAATGGAAGTGTCTCCTGTGATTTCGAAAAGCCCGGATACCCCACCATTAATTAAATGACCTTTAAAATCAGTAAACAATGAGTTGTTTGCGCCAATTTCTTCTAATTCCTTGTATAAATATTTTGTGGACAATATTTCTATATCGACTAACTTTTCTTTCCAAATTGAATCTGTACTTTCCGAAGTAGGCGAGCCAAAAAGTCGCCTAAATATTCCTTGAGAACTTTCTTTATTTGATTTTCTATCTCGTTTTACTTTTCCAAAAACCCCTCTTTTTTCCTCAACTTGGTCTTGTTGTGGTGTTGTAGAAATACTTGTTTTTCGAGTAACTACCCGTTCGGTAGATTTGGTTTTTACTTCTTTTTGAAGGTGATAAACACCCAAGTTTGTCGACAAGTAAAGTTCTTTTCCAAAAGGAAAAACAGACATTAGGTCTCCATTCAGGCCTGGATAATGACTAAAATCAGAAATAGGTAAAAACGGGTCAATGCGATCTAGCCCATTATTTTGCGCTGCCCATAATCCACCATCCCGATCGGTTTCTATATCCAAAACTTCGTTGTCGTGAAGTCCATTTTCTCCATTTATAATTTGAATAATCGAATTTGAATTCAACCCGATAAATGAAATACCTCCTCTCAGAGTCCCAACTGCAATAAGCGTATCATTCATCCATTTTGCAGAAGTAATTACGTTTTGTTGTAGAAATTGATCTTCCTTGATAAGGAGTTTTTTTGATTTTGTATTTTCGATAATAAAAAGCTGATTACTGGTATTTCCCACTAAATACTTGTTGTCATCATACCTTTCAATGAAAAGTGGTCTGCCACTGATGCTGTTTAACGCATTATATTCGACTAAATTAACGCCTACCAGTTGCTTGATTTCTTCTTTTTCGGTTGTAACCAATAGGTCATTATCATACCGTATGAGATTCATAAATAAGTTACCACCTTCTGCTAAAATAAGTCCGGCGTTTTTATTGGTAGTCGAGTTGATTACATGGACAGCGGCAGAACTTAAAAAATAGAGATAACCTTCATCTTCAGAGATGTTGTAAATGTTTGAGACTTTTGTAGTGCTGTCATTTAGTGGGATATACGAAAATCCCTTTCCTACTGTTTTTTCTATTCTCCCATAGCCAAATTTTCCTCCAACATATAATTGATTGTTGTGCATTAGCATGCTAAATACAGCGCCGGGGCATGGTATTCGCTCCCATTTACGACCATCAAAACGAAGAATTCCCGAGCGATTGGCTACATAAACTAATCCACGCTCGTCCTGTAAAACGGAGTAATAGGAATTTATTTGACGCGTAGCGTCTATATTGAAATTCTTAACGAAATAATGCCCCGTTTGTCCTTCAACAGTTCCCCAAAAACCAGACGCCAGCCATAAAAAGCAAACAACAACACAATAGAAAAACCGCATGATAATTAGTTAAAAAAATTCTCCCAAAAGGTATGCATTCATAGTTTAATTCCCAAGTTTCATGTTAGATTAAGCCTATTATTAAACTTTTTTAATTATTGAAAAGCGTAATTCTTTTTGTTAATCCTGCTTATAGTTTTAATTTTTTTTACTTTTGCTCCAAATTATACGATTATGTGGCAGAGAATTCAAACGGTCTTTTTGGCAATTGTAGCTTCTTCAATGTTAGCAATGTTATTTTTTCCGGTATGGGAAGGAACAAATGAAAACGGCGCTGCAATCTTATTTCCTATGCATCTAAATGTAGGTGGGCAGGAAATTTATTCTCCGTATTTTTCCATGAGTATTTTAGCGGTTGCCTCAGTCGTAGTTTCCATTATTGCAATTGGAAAATTTAAAAATCGTTTAACTCAAATAAAATTGGGCGCGCTAAATTCTTTATTACTGGCAGGTTGCCTCGTGCTTACTGTTGTGTTCATCCGAGACCTTCAAGGGGACTTTACCCAAGTGGCTTTCGGTTATGGTTTATACCTTCCGGTAGTAGCCATGATTTCAAATTCCTTTGCTAATCGTTTTATCCGACGAGACGAGCGCTTGGTACGAGAATCAGATCGATTGCGCTAACTGTCAGATTTTTACTAACCCTTTCATTATTACTGTCGTTTTTACTTGCCATTCCGTGACAAGGTGTCAGTTTTTGCCCTAAAAGTGTAGTTGGAACATACTTTGTTAAGTACAAGTTTGTAAAATATAAACTTTAAACGAACATAATATGTCAATAGTAGAAGAGAAAGGTACCATTTCGATTAATACGGAAAATATTTTCCCGATAATCAAGAAGTTTCTTTATTCTGACCATGAAATATTTTTGAGAGAGTTGGTGTCAAATGCCGTAGATGCTACTCAAAAGTTAAAGCGATTGTCTTCCTTGGGAGAATTTAGTGGCGAATTAGGAGACTTGACAATCAGTGTTGACTTCGATAAAAAGAAAAAAACCATCACGATCACTGACCGTGGTATTGGATTGACTGGCGAAGAGCTGAAAAAATATATCAACCAAATTGCATTTTCAGGGGCGACCGAATTTATTGAAAAATTCAAAGGCAAAGAAGATGTTCAGGATATCATTGGTAAATTTGGCCTAGGTTTTTATTCCGCTTTTATGGTGTCAGAAAAAGTGGTAATCAATAGTTTATCGTACCAAGAAAACTCAGAAGCAGCGAGATGGGAGTGTGATGGATCTACTGAATTTTCAATTGGAGGTTCAAAAAGAAAAGACAGAGGGACAGAAATTACCCTGCATATAGCTAAAGATTCAGAAGAATTTTTAGATGAATTCAGATTGAAATCCATTTTGGAAAAATACGGTAAATTCTTGCCGGTGCCTGTTAAATTTGGCCAAGAAGAATCTTCAGTTGAAGACGGTACCGATAAAGAAGGAAAGCCTAAATATAAAACAGTAAAAAAAGACAGAATAATCAACAGCGCGACACCTTTATGGACTCAAGCGCCGTCTG
>JAHEMU010000243.1 GCA_024643485.1 Cytophagales bacterium | reverse complement strand
AATAATTCATCACCTTCCTTCATCGCAGGTATATATTCCAAATCTGAGGCTAATTCGGAAATCATGGATTCATTATTTTGATTAAACGCTTTGGAAGGTTTAATAAATGAAACGGAAAACAATTGATCCGGAGTAGGATCTACGATTAATTGATCAATCTCCCAAAACCCGAATCCAGATTCTAATTTTAACTTAAGTTCATTCGAATGTCGATTAGAAACATCCACTATCATGCCTTCGGTTCTGAATTTAGCCGAGCCAGCTACATTGAAATAATCGACATATTCCCATCCAAAACCTTTATCGACATAAACATTCAAAACGACCCCTTGACTCTTCAGCCACTCTATTTTTTCAGCTGGATCTTGAGCGCTTTGCTTTTCCGCAAATGATTCATACCGATTGCCGAGCATGGAAAAGAATTCATAAAACATGAGGTCCATCCATTCTGTATTTTTAAAAGATACACCAACGTTAATTTTACTAGTGTTTTCTGGAAGATTATATTTTACTACTAAGGAATTAATTCCGTTATTTTCGGTGGATTGATTAAATACCACGGATTGATTATCAGTAGAATTTATCCATTCCGGTAGTTGATTGTCATTTGGCAAGAGCACTTCCTCTGGAGATAAAATATCATCAAAAAGAAGAATATTACCTTTTCTATCCACAAATACCTCTGACAATTCAGGATGGTTAATTACCATCAATTCAGTTTCATTTATGTACTCTAATTCTTTTTTTTCATTGGCCAATTTGAGACGGAGAACACTTCCTTCTGAGGTTCCAATTCCGAGTGATTTATAATCGTCGCGTTCGCTATTAGAGTTGATGGCTCCGGGAAATACCGCACCTTGAAAAGTATATTCACCATCATTTTGAACGTACAATGACGGACATCCACAAACGATGGCTAGGTAAATCATCATTGCTGAAAAGGCAATCACGCTCGTTGTTACCACATAACTCGCAATGGTTAAGCCCGTTGCTTCGTCGTACACTTCCACTTTGGAAATTTGATCAATTGGAATCGTAATGATTGATAGCTCTATCGAAGGATTTTGAGATAGAAAAATATGAACTTCGTTGGTAGGTTTCGATTCCGTTTTTTTATACCTAAAATTAGTCGCTTCTTTTCCTTCATTTTTAATAGACATTAAATGGAAATAACTCAAAGGTCTAAGTTCGCCTTGAATTACCTCACCTTCTAATCTGATATTAGCTAATTGAAATACGCTATCATTAAAATGAACGATAAGGTAGTCTTTCGTATTTTGTTTTTCAATAAGATATGGACCTGAGATGCTTTTAACCGTCCCAATTTTATAAAAATGACAACCACTTAAAGTAAATAAAACAGAGGTAAGCAACAGAGAGTAAACAAATGACTTTTTCATGGAATTATAATTTAATACCAAACTGAAATCCTATTTTAACAATCATCCATTGGTTAGAATATTTATCCAGATAATTAGAATTGATATATTGAACTGTTTCAGATCCAACCCCAGGGCCGGCATAAACATCTAGAACAAATGTTTTATTCAAATCCTTTTTAAAACCGATAACCATACCCACGGTAAATACTGAAACATTGTATTCCTGGGATCCATTTAAATGGTCAAAATTGGTAAAGAAGGACCAATATTCCTTATAATTAAAATGAACATTTGGGTCGCGATTAAATGGCGTACGGATTTCCAAATCAAACCCCCAACCTTTTCCAGGTTGGTTTTGTAAGGAATTGTTAACATGGGCTCCCAATAAAAATTCTCCTGCTGTCCCTACATTAAACCCAATGGTGGAGTGCAGGTTTCCGACTAATAAATAGGGGATGTTAATGGGGTAAAGCGTAGCCTTAGTATTCTTTAAGTCGTCAGTCTGTCCAAACGCTTTAAAAATTGATAGAATGAAAACGAAGCAAATAAGTGATTTATGCACAGCCACTACTTTTACTAAATATAATAAAAGTATGGATGATTATCAATCAGTAACGGCTTGATTTAACGCGTCTAAAAATACTTCCGATGGTTGGGCTCCTGAAATGCCATATTTTCTATCAATTACGAAAAAAGGAACACCCCTACATCCCATTTGTTGAGACTCATATTGATCTAGATTTACGTGATCACTATACAGATCTGAAGAAAATAATTCTTGAATCCGCGATTCTTCAATTCCAATTTCTACACCAAGACTAGTCAAAACATCTCGATCACCTATATTCTTGCCTTCTGTAAAATAAGCCTGAAATAGTCGTTCTTCTATTTGATCCCCTTTATCTAAGTGTTTGGCGAGTTGAATGAGACGGTGGGCGTCAAAGGTATTGGAGATTACTGCTTCGTCAAAATTATAATGTAAGCCTACTTCCTTCGCAACATTCGTCACATGTTCATATATTCCTTTTGCTTGCTCTTCATTCCAACCTTTTATGGCTGCTAAATGCTCGCTCACTTTTTTGGAAGCATCTGATTTAATATCTGGATTTAACTGAAAACTCTTCCATTCGATTTCAACTTCATCCTTCCCTGAAAACTGCTCTAATGCCGCTTCAAATCGACGCTTTCCAATGTAACACCACGGACAAACTACGTCACTCCAAATTTCTACCTTCATATGTCAAATTTATGGATTCTTTAGATATAGACAGTTAACTATCGTTATATGTTTAAAATTTTGTAGAAAGTCTACCTTCTTTAAAAATGAAAAGTGAAAAAAATATTTCAATTTGTTATGCATGCATAATAAAAAGTTTAATATATTTGATTAAATTAGGAGAGCATCATGAAAAAAGAGGAAACGGTAGATTTTCATATTAAGTCCACATGGCATGCCATTTCCCGAATGTATAATCAAAAAGCACAACGCTATGGCGTATCAACTTCCATGGGGTTTGTGTTATTGAATATTAACCCAGATTATGGAACGCGTGCCACGAAAATAGCACCACTAATTGGTCTGGAGACAACGAGCCTTTCCCGTATGCTTAAAAGCATGGAGGTGCAAGGGCTGATTGAACGTAAACCGGATCCAGACGATGGAAGGGCGGTTCGAATTTTTCTAACCAAACTGGGTCAGGAAAAACAACTTACAGCAAAAGATGCTGTTCTAAAATTTAATGAAGAAGTGTATTCAATTCTCACAGCCAAAGAATTGAAAGGCTTTTTTGAAACGGTAGAAAAAATTAACAAAGTAATAGATACGATAACCTTATGAAAAACAGATCCATAAAGAAAGTCGCCATTCTTGGTTCCGGTGTGATGGGCTCCCGAATTGCCTGTCATTTCGCGAACATCGGTGTACAGGTCCTCTTGATGGACATTGCACCTCGGGAACTTCTGCCTGAGGAATCATCGGCCGGGTTAACTCTCGAGCACCCAAGGGTCCGAAACAGGATGGTAAACCACCACTTTGATGCGGCGGTAAAATCAAAACCTGCACCACTTTACCATAAAGACTACGCCAGCCGAGTATCGTTGGGCAATTTTTCCGATGATATGAAGAAAATTGGCGAGTGTGACTGGGTAATTGAAGTAGTTGTTGAAAACCTTGACATAAAGAAAAAGGTCTTTGATGATGTGGAAAAATACCGTAAACCGGGGACACTAATCACTTCAAATACTTCAGGTATCCCTATTCATTTGATGCTTGATGGTCGTTCGGATGATTTCGCCGCACATTTTTGTGGGACGCACTTCTTTAATCCACCTCGATATCTGAAGCTGTTGGAGATTATTCCAACCCCTAAAACAAAGCCGGAAATTGTTGATTTCCTTATGCACTATGGTGATTTATACTTAGGCAAAACGACAGTCCATTGTAAAGATACTCCGGCATTTATTGCGAATCGGGTGGGTATTTATGCCATTCTTAAGGTGGTTGAATCCATGCAAAAACTTGGATTGAATATCGACCAGGTAGATAAACTAACAGGGCCCGTTATCGGTCGTCCAAAATCGGCTACTTTCCGTACTTCGGATGTGGTAGGACTTGATACGCTAGTAAAGGTATCCAATAATTTATATGCCGCACTAACCAAAGATGAAGCAAGGGAAACATTTAACCTTCCTCCTGTTATAAATAAACTGATTGAAAATAACTGGCTAGGTGATAAAACAGGTCAAGGCTTTTATAAAAAGGAAAGGAAAAAAGATGGTTCGTCTGAAATCCTAACCCTTAATTTAGAGTCGTTGGAATACGAACCTAAGCAAAAAGCAAGCTTTGCTACCCTCGAATTAACCAAGCCAATCGATTCATTAAAAGACCGATTCCCGGTGCTACTTTCAGGAAAAGACCAAGCAGGTGAATTTTACCGAGATTCGTTTTTTGGATTGTTTCAGTATGTAACAAATCGTATTCCGGAAATTGCAGATGAGTTATACAAAATAGATAACGCTGTATGTGCCGGTTTTGGCTGGGATATGGGGCCATTTGCAACATGGGACGCTGTAAACCTTAAAAAATCACTTCCAAAAATGGAAGCTGCTGGGTATAAGCCTGCGGATTGGGTTTACAAAATGATAGAAAATGGATGTGATAGTTTTTACTCTGTTCAAAAAGGAGTAAAACACTATTATGATATTAACGCTGCTAAATATCTGCCAATTCCAGGAATGAGTGACTTCATCATTCTGGATGCCCTTCGAAAAGAAAAAGTTATTTGGGGAAATTCTGGAGCCACCATTTTCGACTTAGGAGACGATGTGATAAATGTAGAATTCCACACCAAAATGAATACTCTTGGAGGAGAGGTAGTGGAAGGAATTAATCACGCAATTAGTTTAGCAGAAAAAGATTACCGAGGTCTCGTCATTGGAAACCAAGGAGCGCAGTTTTCAGCAGGGGCCAATTTGGCGATGGTATTTATGTATGCCATCGAACA
>JAHEMU010000242.1 GCA_024643485.1 Cytophagales bacterium | reverse complement strand
CGAATACAAGCTTTTTAAGTATAATCACTTAAAAATTTATTACCTTTAAAACGCTAAATTTATGACGTTTTATGCAGCAAATTTTTAATTACATCAATGGAAAGCTTGTTTCTGCTCAGTCGGGAAATACAATTGAAGTATATGATCCTTCGCGAGGGGTAATCTATACCCATGCCCCTGATTCGGATGAAAGAGACATAAATACCGCTGTTGAGGCGGCTCAATTGGCTTTTCCATTGTGGTCAACACTACACTATAATCAAAGAAGTCAGTTCTTAGAAAAAATAGCCCAACGTATAGAAGAAAAGCTAGATGCTTTGGCAGCTGCTGAATCTTTAGATAATGGAAAACCTTATTGGTTGGCGAAAAAGGTCGATATTCCACGTGCGGCGAGTAATTTCAGGTTCTTTTCCCATGCTATCACACAATGGAAAACTGAAATGCATTCCATGGGATCACAAGGATTTAATCATACTGTAAGAAGCCCTTTGGGAGTGGTAGGCTGTATCAGTCCATGGAATTTACCTTTGTATTTATTTTCTTGGAAAATTGCACCCGCATTGGCTGTTGGAAATACGGTGGTTGCTAAACCCTCAGAGATTACTCCTTATACTGCTTTCCTGCTATCAGAAATTTGTATGGAGGTTGGGCTACCTGCTGGTGTTTTAAATATTGTACACGGCTTGGGTGAAAAGGTCGGAAAACCTTTGGTGGACCATCAAAAAGTGAAAGCGATTTCCTTTACAGGAAGTACTGCTGTTGGAAAAAGAATTGCCATTGCTACAGCTCCGGTTTTCAAAAAAGTATCGCTCGAAATGGGTGGGAAAAATCCAAATGTGATTTTTGCTGATTGCAATTATGAAAAGATGTTGAAAACTACTGTTCAATCTTCTTTCAGCAATCAAGGACAAATTTGTTTATGTGGTTCTCGGATTTTTGTAGAGAAATCGATCTATGAGCAGTTTAAACAGGATTTTGTTGAAAAAGTTAGTGCATTAAAGGTTGGCCCACCAACAGAAGATAAAACGAAAATTGGAGCGGTTGTTTCCAAGCCACACTTCGAAAAGATATTATCGTACATTGAGTTAGCAAAAAAAGAAGGAGGAACGATTTTATGTGGGGGAAAAAGGGCAAAGTTGGATGATCCTTATCAAAATGGGTGGTACATTGAACCGACAATTATAGAAGGATTAAGCTACGATTGTCGAGTTAACCAAGAAGAGATATTTGGACCGGTGGTAACAATTATGCCTTTTGAAACGGAAGAAGAAGTACTTCGGTATGCGAATAGTACTACCTACGGATTATCGGCTACCTTATGGACTGAAAATTTAACTCGTGCCCATCGTATGGCAGGTTTGTTGGAATCGGGAATTGTGTGGGTAAATACGTGGTTGCTTCGCGACTTGCGAACCCCTTTTGGTGGTATGAAAAGCTCTGGTATCGGCAGAGAAGGAGGGGAAGATGCCCTTCGGTTTTTCACCGAACCTAAAAACGTTTGTATAGAAATTGAATAGTAATTAACACATAAAATATATCATATTATGGCAAAACTTCACCCTGTCGTAAATTTTAAAAAATGGATTGATGAAAATCGTCATTTGTTAAAACCCCCCGTTGGGAATAAAATGGTTTATGAAGATGGCGATTACATTGTAATGGTTGTTGGTGGACCAAACTCCAGAAAGGATTTCCATATCAATCAAACACCTGAATTTTTTTATCAGGTAGAAGGAAATATCAATCTGCGTATAATCCACGATGGTGTTCCTCAAGATGTGCCAATTAATGAAGGTGATATCTATTTATTACCTCCAAATGTGCCCCATTCACCGCAAAGGGGAGTAAATACAGTCGGCTTGGTCATTGAATCGAAACGGCCTGAAGGTATGCTGGATTTTTGTGCATGGTTTTGCGAAAACTGTGGAAACCCACTTCATAAAGAGCCTTTCAATTTAAAAAATATAGTAACAGATTTACCGAAAATTTTTGATGGTTTTTATACCAATGATAAGTTGACGACTTGCTCCAAGTGTGGAACAAAAATGGAAAGGCCAAAATAAATAACACTATGGATTATTACCCTCGTATCAATGCACATGGTCATTTATTGCCCTATCCCGAGCAAATTCCAGCTTTTTTAAAGGATAATGGGATATTTTGGATTGATGACGAGAAGGAATTTATGTTTCGCACAAACTGGAAAAGACCAGTTACGGATCCTAGTTTTTTCTTAAATGAAAAGATTGAATGGATGGCTAAGAACAACATTCAACACGAGGTAATTCTAAACTTAACTCAGTTATATGGAATTGGGTTGGAAAAGGGAATGGCACGTGATGTATTGCGATTTCAAAATGATTTCAATGCTAGTATTCAATCGGATCATCCTTCCAAATTTACTTCGGGATTTGCGCTTCCTTTAATTGATATGGAGATGGCGTTAAGGGAAATGGAAAGATGTGTCGAGTTCTTAAATCTAAAGCTATTGTGTTTGCCAACCCATTTTTTAGATGAACAGGAGCAGTGGGTATCTGTCGCTGATGAACGGCTTTTTCCATTGTTCCAATTAGCAGATGATTATGGTTTGTCTGTTCAGATACACCCTCCAGATGATCAACGTATTATGCCCTTTAATGACCGTTTTTGGAGGTACCACCTGGTTTGGATGTGCGCATTAACTGCCGATACTTACCATCTATTTACTCTTTTAGGTCTGAATGAGAAGTTTCCAAATATAAGAACCTGCTTCGCCCACGGGAATCAATTTAGCCAAATGAATATCGGTCGACGAATTCAGGGTTTTTCTGGTCGCCCTGATTTATTTACAGGTGCAAAACATCCTCAATCTGCCGAAAATGCAAAAAATATATTCTTTGATTCCTTATTGCACGATGTACATTCCTTAGCTCTTTTAATTAAAAGACATGGAACTTCTCAACTAGTGGTGGGGATTGATGATCCCTATCCTTTGGGTGAAATGGAAACAGTTCCTGGGTGCTATCCTGGTAAATTAATTGATGACGCATTGGTTGAGGGGGTATTAACTCAAATGGAACAAAAGGAAATTTGGTTTTCAAATAGTTTGAATTGGCTAGGGGAAGTTCGAAAATCAGAATTAATTAATATACTATTACACACCGATGTTTGAATTTAAGAATACAGCAGATTTTGCTTATGAATTAGACAGAAACGATTCACTGGCAAAATTCAGAGATCAATTTCATATACCACAAGTAAATGGAAAAGATGCCATATACCTTTGCGGAAATTCATTGGGATTACAGCCAAAAAGCACAGCAGAATATATCAATCAAGAACTTTCTGATTGGGCTAATTTAGGCGTGGAAGGTCATCTACATGCTAAAAACCCTTGGATGCCTTACCATGAATACCTTTCTGTTTCAATGGCGAAAATTGTAGGTGCCAAGTCCTCCGAAGTAGTTGTGATGAATACTCTTTCTGCTAATCTGCATTTAATGATGGTGTCATTTTATCGACCTTCAGCAAAGAGAAATAAGATCTTAATAGAATCGGATGCATTTCCATCTGATAGATATGCGGTAGAGTCTCAAATCAGATTTCATGGATTCGACCCAGAAGAATGTTTATTGGAACTTTCCCCACGAAAGGGAGAACATTTAATTCGTTGGGAAGATATCGAAGAACGAATCAATAGTGAGGGTGAACAAATCGCCTTAATCATGTTGGGAAACACTAACTATTATACAGGTCAGCGTTTTGATATACAGAAAATAACACGTCTAGGGCATCAGATGGGATGTGTCGTTGGTTTTGATTGTGCGCATGGGGCGGGTAATGTACCGTTAGATCTGCATGATAACGAGGTCGATTTCGCTGTTTGGTGTACGTATAAATATTTAAATTCTGGTCCGGGAAGTGTGGCTGCATTATTTGTGCATGAGAAGCATCATACGACAACTGATATTCCTCGGTTTAACGGATGGTGGGGACATAATAAATCTACTCGATTTGGTATGAGAGATCAATTTGACCCCATCCCTTCAGCAGAAGCTTGGCAGTTAAGCAACCCTCCGATACTATCCTTGGCGGCAATACTCGCGTCACTTAAAGTATTTGATGAAGCTGGATTTTCAAATTTAAGAGAAAAATCGATGAAATTAACCGCCTTTATGGAATTTTTGCTTCAAGATTTAAGTAACGATTTAATTGAAATCATCACTCCAAAAGTGATTGATGAACGGGGTGCTCAATTGTCATTGTTGGTAAAAAAAGGCGGTAAAGCATTGTTTGATACAATTACTTCAGAAGGAGTAATTGCAGATTGGCGTGAACCCAATGTCATTCGTATAGCGCCTACAGCTCTATATAATCGATTTATAGATGTGTATAAATTTTGTGAAATATTGAAGTCCCAATTGGTAACTGCATAAAACGATGGAAAAGGAAGTTGTAATCATAGGAGCCGGATTGTGCGGAAGTCTTTTGGCCGTACGGATGGCAAATAAGGGTTTTAATGTAAAAATTTATGAAAAGCGACCTGATTTGCGCAAAGTTGAAGTAGCTGCGGGAAGGTCAATCAATTTAGCTCTTTCCGATAGGGGGTTTCGTGCACTGGAAGCTGCTGGGATTTCAAATGAAGTAAGGGAGCTGTGCATTCCAATGAAAGGTAGAATGGTTCATGCGTTAGATGGAATGGCCAGACTTTCTCCTTATTCTGGCAGAGTTGGAAATAACATCAATAGTATTTCTAGAGGTGGATTAAATGCCTTGTTATTGGACAAAGCAGAGTCTACAGGAAAGGTAAAAGTGCACTTTAATTGCCATTGTATTTCGGCAGATTTAAAAGCAGGTAAAGCTGTTTTTCATAATGACGCTAATGGAGAAACCATCGAAGTAATTGGTGATGTTCTTTTTGGAACTGATGG
>JAHEMU010000241.1 GCA_024643485.1 Cytophagales bacterium | reverse complement strand
TGTTTAAGAGCGCTACTCGCCATCGGGCCTCTCCAAACCACTGCTTTTCCGGGCTCAGTAAGGAATCCAATTGAAATTAGTTTTACTCCATATTGTTCTAAAGGTACTATCAAGCTTTTACCATTTACATTTCGCAATTCTGGTTGTTCGTTTTCGCAATTGAACATCATAGGCATACTCGGACCGAAAATATCGGCATCGATTAAACCTACTTTAGCACCTTCTTTGGCTAAGGCTACCGCTAAATTTGTTGCAACGGTGCTCTTTCCGACACCACCTTTACCTGAAGAAACAGCGATAATGTTTTTTACGTTGGGAAGTACGGGGCCTGTGTCTCGAACCGTGGTGACCGTGCTGGTAAAATTCACGATTACTTCTGTTGATTCGCTAGTCTCGGCTTTTACGGCTGCAATACAATCACGTCGGATGATTTCTTTCAGTGGGCAGGCAGGTGTGGTAAGATCAACTGTGAAAGTGACAGTATTTCCATTGATAACAATATCTTTAATCATATTTAAACTCACCAAATCCTTCTTAAGATCTGGGTCGTTTACCCTTTTTAAGGCATTTACTATTTGTATTTCTTGTATATTCATCAATTCTAAATATTTGCTGCAATTTAGCTTCTTGAAACTATTCCTACAAAGTATGATAGATTTAGTTGAAATAACCATCACTTTTTTTTACATCTTTTATACATTTGACACGTGATTTCAGATAGCAGCATAGAAGAGGTAAAGCGACTCATCGATATTGTCGATGTGATAAGCGATTTTGTGGAACTAAAAAAGGCGGGTTCATCCTATAAAGCGCTATCGCCTTTTACGGATGAAAAAACGCCTTCGTTTTTTGTTTCTCCATCTAAAGGTCTTTTTAAATGCTTCAGTACTGGAAAAGGGGGTGATGCAATTAGTTTTGTTCAGGAATTTGAAAGTATGACCTACTTGGAGGCCATTCGTTATTTGGCTAAAAAGTATCATGTTGAACTTGAGGAGCATATCAGCGAGGAGGCAATCGCCGAACGGTCAGAAAAAGAATCTCTCTATATTATTTTAAACTTTGCAAAAGAATGGTTCGCCGATACCCTTTGGAATCACGAAGATGGGAAGGCAATTGGCCTCAGTTATTTTAGGGAAAGGGGGCTAAGTGATTCAACTATCAAGGACTTTGACTTAGGATATACATTAGATCTGTGGGATGGTTTTTTGAATGAAGCAACTTCCAAAGGTTACCTTCCCGAACTGATGGAAAAAGCGGGGATGATTATCACCAAGGAAGGTGGGAAACAGTACGATCGGTTTAGGGCCAGGGTCATGTTTCCAATTCACAACGTATCCGGAAGGGTTTTGGGGTTTGGCGCCCGGATGCTGGGGTCCGATAAAAAACAACCGAAATATATTAATTCACCAGAAAGTGAGGTTTATAATAAATCCTCCGTTCTATATGGCCTTTTTCAAGGTAAACACGAGATCCGAAATAAGGACAGATGTTATCTGGTTGAAGGCTATATGGACGTGGTTACGCTTTATCAAGCCGGTATTAAAAATGTCGTTGCATCCTCAGGAACCTCTTTAACCGAGGAGCAAATCAAGCTAATTAGTCGATATACAAAACACATAACGGTTTTATATGATGGTGATGCAGCGGGGTTAAAAGCGGCCACTAGAGGGATTGATATGATTATTGAGCACGGTTTACAGGTGAAAATTGTGCTATTTCCCGATGGTCATGATCCTGATTCCTATGTTCGGGAAGTCGGTGCAAGTGCTTTTGAGGATTATATAAGTACAAATAGTAAAGATTTTGTACAATTTAAAGCAGATTTACTAGGGAAATCGTCTGATACGCAAAGTAAAGCAGAGGCCATCGCAGATATTTTAGAAACTATTTCTAAAATACCAGAAACCATCATGCGGTCAGTGTATATAAAAGAGGTATCGGATAAGTTTGGTATCGATGAACAAATCATTTATTCTGAAGTAAACAAAAGAATAATTGAAAGAGGGAGGAAGGAGAAAAAACGTGACCCACAAGCGGAAATCCCACCACCTGAATTGATGATGCCTGAGGTGGAGGAAGAGGTGATGGACTCAAATTTGGCCATTATCCTTCAAGAACGCCAATGTGTGAAGCTATTATTAAACTATGGGTTTGAACAGGATGAGCAATATGGTTTGTATCATCAATGGTTTTTTGAATCTACCGAAGATGTTGAATGGATGGATCCCGTGAGCTTGAAAATCCTTTCACTTTTTCATGAAGCAATTAAAAAAGATTTTAATCCTGATACCAATTACTTTTTAAAAGCAGACGATGAGGAAGTGAAAAATTTCGTTGCTGAGTGTTATTTTGAAAAATATGAATTAAGCGAAAATTGGGAACTAAAGTATCAAATTGTGGTTTTACATGAATCAAAAATACTCGATACAGTCTTCCCTAGAAATATTTTGTTATTGAAATATAGACACATTCGTTTAAAGATGAATGAGGAACTCACCAAATTAAAAGAGGCGGTGGATCCTGCCAAGCAAGATGAAATCATGTTCTATTACTCACAGTATAAAATGGCTCAAATGGAATACGCCAAAGAACTGGGAATAATTGTAGATAATTAAACTTACATCCCTCGATGTATGTTATAGAAAAAGAAAATACACAGGAAAATGGAGAATGATTACACTTTCTAAATGGTGTAAATTCTTTTTTCTTTACTTTTGCACCTAATTATGAAAAACGATATAAAACTAGATACCATTGAAGAAGCGATTGAAGAAATCAAAAATGGTAAAATTGTAATAGTTGTTGATGATGAAGACCGTGAAAATGAAGGTGACTTTATTTGTGCGGCTGAATGCATCACCCCCGAAATTGTGAATTTCATGTCGAAAAATGGAAGGGGATTAATTTGTGTTTCATTAACAGAAGAGCGATGCGATGAACTCGATTTGGAGTTGATGGTGGGTAAAAACACTAGTTCACACGAAACGAATTTTACTGTTTCTGTGGATTTAATTGGCCATGGTTGCACTACTGGGATTTCTGCTCACGATCGATTCAAAACAATCAAAGCTTTGGTGGATCCTGAAACAAAAAAGGAAGAAATCGGTCGACCAGGGCATATTTTTCCTTTAAAAGCTAAAAAGGGAGGGGTACTTCGCCGAGCGGGTCATACGGAAGCAACCATAGATTTCGCTCGTCTTGCTGGATTTCGTCCAGCGGGAGTTTTAGTGGAAATTTTAAATGAAGATGGTTCGATGGCTCGATTGCCAGACCTCAGAATAGTGGCTGATAAATTCGATATGAAGTTAGTGACTATCAAGGATTTAATTGAATATCGAATTGAAAAGGAGTCTCTAATCAAAAAATCAGTTTCAGAAGTAGATATGCCGACTGATTATGGTCACTTTAAATTAGAGGCTTTCGAACAAATAAATACTGGAGAAGTCCACGTAGCCCTTGTTAAAGGAGAGTGGGAAAAAGATGAACCCATTTTAGTAAGAGTTCACAGTAGTTGTGTGACGGGAGATATCTTTGGAAGTTGTAGGTGCGATTGTGGTGGACAACTTCATGCAGCAATGAAAATGGTAGAACAGGCCGGAAAAGGGGTGGTCTTATATATGAATCAAGAAGGGCGCGGAATTGGCCTTATCAATAAATTGAAAGCCTACAAATTACAAGAAGAAGGTTTGGATACCGTTGAAGCCAATTTACAGCTTGGGTTTAAAATGGACCAACGTGATTACGGTGTTGGTGCTCAGATACTTCGTGAATTGGGTATCACTAAATTAAAATTGATATCGAATAACCCGACCAAACGTGTAGGCTTAATAGGATATGGTTTGGAAATTGTTGAATCGATTGCAATTGAAATGACCCCAAATAAACACAATAAAGAGTATCTTGAAACCAAAAGAGATAAAATGGGACATAAGATCTTACGTGAAAACTAAGAATCAAATATTTCGTTTTCTTGCTATTCTGACTTTAGTATTAGCTAATTCAATCACCTATGGACAGTCTTTGTCGACGGATGTTTGGCACGATGGATTTGTGGTACTCGAACAAGGCGATACTCTTCAAGGTAGGGTAAAGTATAATTTGGAAAGTGGAGTAGTTCAATTTACAGATAAAATAAAGGGGGCAAATACAGCTTATACTGCCAAGAATTTATTGTTTTTTCAAATAAATGATTTAGTTCAGAATCGCATTCGCAGATTTTATAGCCTGCCTTTTTCAGTAAATTCCAACTATGAATCTCTGTTGCTTTTTGAGGTACTAGTGGAAGGGGAAATGAACCTTCTAGCTCGAGAAAAGAGATCGGTTGTGAACAAAAGTGACTATTATTGGGGTGTTTTTTATAATTATGGAGAAGAAGTGCTTCAGTTAGATTATTATATTTTAATAAAAGATAAAGAATTTGTTAGATTTATGGGAAAACGCAAAGAGTTTTATGCTCTGTCTGGATCTAAGTCTGATGAAATAAAAAAATACGTTAAATCCAATCATTTTAATCCTAAAGATCGAAATGATCTAGCGAGAATAGTTTCATATTATAATCGAATTGTCGATGGAAAATAAACCACTTATTCTAGTAACCAACGACGACGGAATTACCAGTAGAGGTATTCGTTTTTTGGTAGAATTGATGAGCCGAATCGGAGAAGTAGTGGTGGTTGCTCCCAACCGACCGCAATCTGCCATGGGTCATGCAATCACTATTGGTAATACATTGCGTCTCGATGAGTCAGATATATTTGGAAATATACGCGCTTTTGAATGCTCAGGAACTCCGGCAGATTGTGTGAAATTAGCGAAGCATCATATTTTAAAAGATAAACAACCCGATTTAGTAGTAAGTGGAATAAATCATGGAAGTAATACTTCAATATCCGTGTTGTATTCTGGAACTATGTCTGCAGCTCTTGAAGCCGCAATG
>JAHEMU010000240.1 GCA_024643485.1 Cytophagales bacterium | reverse complement strand
TAGTGTAGGGCGATCATTGGGAAAAAATACCGGGCATGTTATTATTGAACGTCATCCGGAATTAAAGCAATGGTTCTCATTCCATGACTTTGGAGATATTGTCGCTTCTGCTAGCTTGGCCCATGATATTGGAAACCCTCCATTCGGACATTCAGGAGAGCAGGCTATTGGAGATTTTTTCAATTATCATTCAAAGGCCGATCTTTTTCAGAACCAGATGAGTCCGATGCAATGGCAGGATTTAACAAAATTCGAAGGAAATGCTCAAGGTTTCAGAATTTTAACTTCTAATAAATATCAGGGGTTAAAACTAACCTATGCTACACTCGCTGCATTTTCTAAATATCCGCGCCCGTCTATCATAGAGCGGGATAAAAATAAAAGAAGTCAGAAAAAATTCGGATTTTTCCAGTCAGAATCTCAAACCTTTGAAGAAATAGCTAATTCGCTGAACTTAAATCAAGCAAATAATAACCCAAATGTATGGAGTAGGCACCCCTTAACTTTCTTGGTAGAAGCTGCCGACGATATTTGTTATGGTATAATTGACTTAGAGGATGGATGCAGATTGGGGTTAATTTCCTATGCTGAAATGGAAGAGTTACTTGCGCCAATTCTTGGAGATAGGTTCGATAGGAAGAAAATAGAACGGTATAATAGCTTGGAAGAAAAAATTGGGGTACTTAGGGCACTCGCAATTTCGAAACTGATCGATGAATGCACTGAGCTTTTCCTTGAAAAAGAAACTGCCTTGCTTAATGCTTCGTTCGATAGGGCATTAACAGATGAAATTTCGTCAGTTAATGCGCTTAATGATATAGCAGCTGTTAGTTTAGAAAAAATTTACCGTGCGAAAAAGGTGGTCGAAACAGAAACAGTAGGATTTGAAGTGTTGCCAGGTATTCTTGAAGTAATTACCGATGCAGTATATCAGCGGTTTTGTGACGCGGATCGACTTACCGGAAGGCAAAAATCAGTGTTGAGATTAATACCAAATCATTATTATCCTGAAAATGGAAATGAAGGAATGAATTTATATCAATTATTTCTGATTTGTACCGATTTTGTGAGTGATATGACAGATTCAGCTGCCTTATCTTTTTATAGAAAAATTAGAGGAATAGAATTACCTAAAGGTTAATGGAGTAAAACTCGTCGAATAACTACAAATTTCATTACCTTTGGGCCTTGTTTTGACATGTGGACACAATTATCTCATATTATAATTAAATACAGGCTTCAGCTTGTTATTTTGTTGGGTGTAATCACTCTTGTGCTTGGCTTTTTTGCAAAGGACGTGGAGATGAGCTACGACTTTTCCAAAACAGTTCCTGTGAGTGATCCCGATATGGTTTACTTTCAGCAATTCAAAGAGACTTTTGGTGAAGATGGTAATGTGGTGGCGCTTGGGATACAAGACGACCGAATCTATACCCCAGAAAATTTTACGAAATTAAAAACATTGGTTGATGAACTGCACGATGTGGAGTTTGTGAATGATGTATTATCTCTTCCAGGAATTATTCAACTTCGAAAAAACGAAGAGGAAACCAAGTTTGAGGTGGAAGTTATCTTTAAAAAAATCCCAGATAATCAACACGATTTAGATAGCCTTATTCAACTAGCGAAAAATCAGAAGTTCTTTTCCGATCGCCTTTTAAATGAAGAAAATGGGGCTATGATGATACTTGTAAGCCTGGATAAGCAAATTATAAATTCTTCACGAAGACTGGAGGTTACTCAGCAAATCATTGATTTAGGCGAAAATTTCGAAAAGGATTCTGGTATCGATTTAAGGTTTGCGGGATTGCCATTTGTGAGATCTGTTGTTTCTGGAAGAGTTGCAAATGAGTTGAAAATTTTCTTGTTGCTTTCAGTACTGGTAACAGGATTAATCATGCTATTGTTCTTTAGAAGTTGGGATGCCGTTGTGTTTCCAATGATTATTATTGCCGTAGTGGTGGTTTGGGTAATGGGGACCATCGTGCTATTTGGATATAAAATCACAATTCTCACTGGACTTATACCACCTTTAATTGTTGTTATTGGAATTCCGAATTCAGTGTATTTACTGAATAAGTATCATCAAGAGTTTCAACTGCACGGCAATAAGATAAAAGCAATAAGCCGCATTATCAGAAAAATTGGCTTGGTAACTTTGGTAACTAATTTTACTACTGCAATTGGGTTTTTGGTTCTGCTTGCGACAGACATTACTATTTTACGTGAATTTGGAATCATTGCCGGAATAAATATCATGGCTACGTTTTGCGTGAGTATCATTTTGATTCCTGCAGTGTTTTCCTGGATGCCATCTCCTACACCAAAACAAATGAGGCATTTAAAGTTCAAGGGGCTCGATTCTGCTCTTGGATTTTTGGATATAGTGGTTCATCGATATCGACCCATGGTTTACGCTGTTTCAGGAGCGGTCCTTATTTTAAGTGTCGTGGGGATGTTTAAACTTCGAGCCGTCTCATACGTTGTAGATGATTTGCCAGAAGATAGTCCTATTAAAATTGACCTTGCATTTTTTGAAGAAAATTTCAGCGGCGTGATGCCACTCGAAGTAGTAGTTGATACCCATAAACGAAGAGGGGTTATCGACTTGAAAAAGCTAAAGGTAATAGACGAATTTGAGCAGTTCTTGAGTAGTCAGGATGCTATTTCACAACCACTTTCACTCGTTAGCTTTGTAAAAGGTACCAGGCAAGCTTTTTATAATAATAATCCTGAGCGCTATGATTTACCCACAAATAATAGGGAACGGAGCTTTTTATTGAGATACCTGGATAAGGAAGCGGATAGTACAGGATTATTTACCGCCTTCGTAGATTCATCGATGCAAAAGATGAGAATATCCATGCAAGTCGCCGATATTGGAAGTACTGAAATGGATAAATTATTAAATGAGGTAGTGTATCCGAAAATTGATACCTTATTTGAAGGCACTGATATGGATGTGAAAGTGACGGGAACTACTCCATTATTTATTAAAGGAAATAAATTTTTAATTGATAATCTTAGACTTAGTTTATTCCTCGCATTTATTGCAATCGCATTGATTATGGGAATCTTGTTTGCTAATGCCAGAATGATATTGATTTCCATGATTCCGAATATGATTCCACTTCTGCTCACGGCAGGATTAATGGGATATTTTCATATACCACTCAAACCGAGTACAGCACTAATCTTTAGTATTGCTTTTGGAATATCAGTCGATGATTCAATACATTTTTTAGCAAAGTATCGTCAGGAACTTTTTGCAAACGATTTTTTCGTCCCTTATGCAATAAGTAAGAGTTTAAGAGAAACTGGAGCTAGTATGATGTACACCTCCATCATTTTGTTTTTTGGATTTGTCATTTTCACCTTCTCTGATTTTGGAGGAACTGTAGCCCTTGGTATTTTAACAAGTACCACTCTTTTGGTGGCAATGGTGACTAACCTAATTTTATTACCAAGTTTACTAATGACATTTGATGACGGTAAACGAAAACGAAATTTCCACCCTATTATCGAACAATATGATAGTGATGAGTTTTATACAGAAGGTGAAGATGAAGAAATTGACCTTCAACAACTCAAGGTAAAACCAGCCGATGAAGGGGAAGAGGGAAGTAATATCAACGAAGATCAAGTAAAATAATAGTGAAATATCAGGAATATAAGGAGCAAAACCTTCCGGAAGCAGCTGAGAAGGTTTTGAATTTTTGGAAAGAGCATAATATTTTTGAAAAATCTACCGCTAGCCAAGAAGGGAAGAAAGCTTTTAATTTTTATGAAGGCCCCCCTTCTGCAAATGGAACACCTGGGATCCACCATGTGATGGCCAGAACGGTAAAAGATATATTCTGTCGTTTTAAAACGATGGAAGGATATATTGTTAAGAGAAAAGGTGGGTGGGATACTCATGGTTTGCCAGTAGAACTTCAGGTTGAAAAGGAATTAGGTATCCGAAAAGATGATATAGGAAAAACTATTTCAGTGGAGGAATACAATGCCCGTTGTAAGGAAACGGTAATGAAATTCAAAAGTGAATGGGACGACCTTACCGTGAAAATGGGGTATTGGGTCGATCTTGATGATCCTTATGTAACCTTTAAGCCCGATTACATTGAATCGTTGTGGTATCTTCTTAAAGAACTTTATAAAAAGGATTTATTATACCGCGGTTATACCATCCAACCGTATTCTCCTGCTGCAGGTACAGGGCTTAGTTCACATGAGCTAAATCAGCCAGGAACGTATAAAGATGTTAAAGATACCTCAGTTACAGCCCAATTTAAGCTGACTGGCGAGGACAACACCTATATCCTTGCGTGGACAACAACGCCTTGGACACTCGCAGCCAACAATGCACTTGCCATTGGTGCTTCGATTGATTATGTGAAAATTAAAACATTTAACCCGTATACCTTTCTTCCCATTAATGTAATCTTGGCGAAAGATCGCGTACATTATTACTTTTCAGAAAAAGGAGAAAATGGGGACTTTGATGCGTTTGATCAAAATGATAAGGTAATTCCATGGACCATTGTTGATGAATTTAAAGGGAAGGCACTTGTTGGGTTAGATTATGAGCAATTATTGCCCTATATACCCTTGCCAAAACCAGCATTTACGGTTGTTGAAGGTGACTTTGTTACTACAGAAGACGGTACTGGGATAGTTCATATTTCTAGAACTTTTGGAGCAGATGACTACAGGGTAAGTGTTCAGAATGATATACCTGGAGTATTCGTTAAAGATGAAGAGGGGTTCGATATACCCATCGTTGATAAGGAAGGAAAATACGTAAAAGAAATCACTGATTTTGCAGGTATTTATGTCAAAAATGAATATTATGCTGAAGGTGAAGCCCCTGAAAAACCTCTGGATGTTCAAATAGCAATCAAGCTAAAAGAAGAAAACAAGGCGTTTAAGGTAGAGAAATACGAGCAT
>JAHEMU010000008.1 GCA_024643485.1 Cytophagales bacterium | reverse complement strand
ATTCAAAATCAATGCGTTCACCCTCTGAGATTTTCAAAATTTCTTGTTCACCTACTCCTACATCATCGTTTTCACTTTCCCATCTTGATACGAAACCCACAGTTCCATCTTCACCAGTAAAAGTCTTTTTCATATCCGGATCCATGGTAGCCCATTTACTGAAATCATTCTGATTTTTAAGGTATTTTATATAACCAAACACCTCAGTTTTCGGAATACTAAGGGTGATCTGCCGTTCGACGTGATATTCACCTTTTACAAATAAAGCGGCAATTAAAGGGATGGCAATAACCACTACCAATCCGATTAAAATTTTCTTTCCTAAGCTCATAGTATTTAGTTTTTAGATCATTCAATTTAACAAAAAAAAGTCCCATTATCGAAACAATGGGACTTTTTACAAATCAAATATGTTTAAAAACTACCTAGTAGAGCGCGTATATGCAAAACTTCCTGATCCTCCAGAACCCCAATCAGTGAATGATAGGGTTAGGTATCGGTCCTCCTCTACCAGCCAAACACCAAGCTTTTTACCTACTAAAGCCGGCATATTCGTCCCGCTTTCGTTGTTACCACCTTCAATGGTTACACTAAAATCATCCGGTACAGATACAACTAAATTACCATTGTTTAGTTGTGAAATCATAGTGGCAATTGAATGTAAACTATAAAAGTTGGTTGGATCGCCTAATGTTCCGTATAAATCAAACGTTTCAGGCCATCCCGTTGAACCTGTATTATCAAGAATAGCAAATCTCACCCCATGAACACCACCCACTGGAACAAAATCCTTGTTAACAAGTGGATCTATATCGTTCCAAAAGTCGGCATACAGATCATCGAAAGTAGCATCTTCACCAAATGTATCCTGCCAAAAAGTGTAGTTATAAATCGCACCATTAGATTGTCGAGTAATAGATACCTTCTTGGAAAGATAATCTTGATTTTCTGGCAAAGTCCAATCAACATCCGCGGCCCTGGTAAACGTTATATCTTTTCCGCTCCAAATTTTAGATACTGGCCCATCATCCTTACATGAAACCAAAATCGTGAGAGCAAAAAACATTACTCCCATCCATTTTACATTTTTCTTCATCATTTTACTAAAGTTTAAGACAACATTTAAATTTAACATTTAACAAACTTACCTATTGTACACTAATTTTGCGAAAATAAAATTATTAATTTTAAAAATAATTTAACCAAATACACTAATTATTCGAACTTTTTGAGACTTGTGTTTCGTGTAATTTTAATACTCACCATTGTTTTAGTTTTCTGTTTTTTCTCTTACCTTTGCACCTCAAAAATCAAAAAGCACTATGACACAGGTGAAAATATTCAGTGGGAAAAACTCACTCTATCTTTCCGAAAATATTGCTAAATCATTCGGTACTCCACTGGGACAATCGAATTTGCAAGTTTTCAGTGACGGTGAAATTTGTCCTGTGTTGAATGAATCAGTGAGAGGGAATGACGTTTTCATCATCCAATCAACCAATCCTCCCTCTGATAATTTCATGGAATTGTTATTGATGATTGACGCAAGCAACCGAGCAAGCGCTCACTCTACTACGGTTGTTATTCCTTATTTTGGCTATGCACGCCAAGATAGAAAGGATAAACCTAGAGTGCCAATTGCTGCGAAGATGATGGCCAATTTGTTGAGTGCCGCTGGAGCTGACCGAATTGTGACCATGGACTTACATGCGGATCAAATTCAAGGATTTTTTGACATTCCAGTTGATCACCTTGATGGTACTGCGATTTTTGTTCCTTATTTGCGTTCCTTAAACCTTAAAAACTTAGTATTTGCTTCTCCTGATGTAGGGGGAGTTAAACGCGTACGAAGTTTCGCTAAATTCTTTTCAGCTGAACTAGTTGTTTGTGATAAACACAGAGAACGCGCTAATGAAGTTGCAACCATGCGATTGATTGGTGATGTAAGAGGAAAAGACGTGGTTTTGGTTGATGATTTAGTAGATACAGGAGGAACCTTATGTAAAGCGGCTCAATTATTAATGGATAACGGAGCAACTTCAGTACGAGCAGTATGTACTCACCCTGTACTTTCAGGGAAAGCTTATGAAAATGTAGAAAATTCTGTTTTGGAGGAGTTGGTCGTTGCCGATACGCTTCCAACAAAGCCGAGTTCAAAAATAAAAGTATTAACCGTGGCAGATCTAATGGCGAAAGCAATTAGAAACATCCACGAGAATTCATCTATTAGTTCATTATTTATTAATCCATAATTATACACACTATGAAAAATGTTGAGATTATAGGGTATAACAGAGCAAATCTTGGCAAAACTCAGTCTAAACAACTAAGAAACGAAGGTAATGTTCCATGTGTAGTTTACGGTGGAGGACAACAAATCCACTTCTACGCACCAGCATTCCAGTTTAAAGACTTAGTTTATACTGATGAAGCCCACTTTGTTAACCTTAACATCGAAGGTAAAGAATATCATGCAATTTTGCAGGACATTCAGTTCCACCCAGTGAGTGAGGTTATTCTTCACGCAGATTTCCTTCAATTATTTGAAGATAAATTTGTTAAGATGAATGTACCAGTTCACTTTGTAGGAACATCAAAAGGAGTTACTAAAGGGGGTACCTTAGTGAAAAAACGTAGAAAATTAGCGGTAAAAGCACTTCCTAAGGATATGCCTGATTTTATCACCGTTGATATCACCAATCTTGATTTCCACAAAGCACTAAAAGTAGGTTCTGTGCAAACAGAAAACTATGAAATCCAGGATTCACCAATTGCATCAATTGCAGTGGTTGAGGTTCCTAGAGCGCTTAGAGGTAAAATGGATACAGCTGATGATGAAGCAGCTGAAGGAGCAGAAACTGAGGGAGAAACTGAAGCATAATCATTTCTTTCTAAGAAAAATTAAAGAGGCTGTTAATACAGCCTCTTTTACTTTAATTGAAACCCAATTATTATGAAATACCTTATCGTCGGTTTGGGGAATATTGGTAACGAATACGAAAATACCCGACACAATATTGGTTTTAAAGTGCTCGATCAGCTTGCTCAGGATCACAAGATTAATTTTGAATTGTCTCGTCAAGCGATGGTGACTTCCTTCAAATTCAAAGGGCGCGCATTTCATTTAATCAAACCTACTACCTACATGAACCTGAGTGGAAAGGCGGTTCGTCTTTGGATGCAAGAACTTTCTATTTCATTAGAAAATGTACTTGTCGTAGTGGATGACATTGCGTTACCATTTGCTACCTTAAGAATGCGTCAAAAAGGCTCTGCAGCCGGCCACAATGGCCTTAAAAATATTGAAGAACTTTTGGGCACACAAGAGTATGCCCGACTTCGATTCGGAGTTGGTGATGATTTTTCAAAAGGCCGACAAGCGGATTACGTATTGAGTAATTTCAAAAAGGAAGAAGAAAAAGAATTGCCATTCGCAATTCACAAAGCGGTAGAAATGATTCTTTCATTTGGTACCATTGGAATTTCACAAACGATGACCCAATACAATAAATAGTTGAGGCTAATTTTACCCTTCGATTCGCTCTATTACAGCACCTAACTTGTTTAACCGCTCGTCTATCATTTGATATCCACGATCGATTTGTTCAACGTTAAATATGGTACTTTCGCCAGAAGCGGAGAGAGCTGCGATTAATAAGGAAACTCCCGCACGTATATCTGGGCTGGTCATTTTTATTCCTCTCAACGGCACTTTCCTGTCCAATCCAATGACAGTAGCACGATGTGGGTCACATAAAATAATTTGTGCTCCCATATCAATAAGTTTATCCACAAAGAACAACCTACTCTCAAACATCTTTTGATGAATTAGAACAGTACCTTTTGCCTGAGTAGCAACTACCAAAACAATACTCAATAAGTCTGGAGTAAAACCAGGCCAAGGAGCATCGGCAACGGTCATAATAGATCCGTCAATAAATGTTTCAATCTGGTAGCTTTCTTGAGCAGGAATGAAAATATCATCGCCGCGAATCTCAAGTTTAATACCTAATCGTTTGAAAACATCAGGAATTAACCCGAGCATATCTACACGGGCATTTTTTATCGTTAATTCTGATTTTGTCATGGCCGCCAAACCAATAAAACTTCCTATTTCTATCATATCAGGAAGCATGGTGTGGTCTGTTCCACCTAACTCTTTTACTCCATTTATTGTAATTCGATTGGAACCAACGCCAGATATTTCGGCTCCCATTCGAATTAACATATTGCATAATTGCTGAATATAGGGCTCACAAGCGGCATTATAAATGACTGTTTCTCCTTCAGAAAGAACAGCGGTCATAACAATATTTGCAGTTCCAGTTACTGAAGCCTCATCAAGGAGTATAAAACTTCCCTTTAATTGTTGAGCATCGATGGTATAGAAGGCGGAATCCGCATCAAAGTCAAAACGAGCTCCTAATTTTTGAAATCCCAAGAAGTGAGTATCGAGTCTTCTACGTCCTATTTTATCGCCCCCAGGTCTGGGAATCTTAGCTCCTCCAAAACGAGCTAGTAGCGGACCTAAAACCATAATGGAGCCTCTTAAAGCCGCCGCTTTTTGTCTGTATTCCATTGACTCAAGGAAATGAACATCCACCTCATCGGCTTGAAATTCACACGTGTGACGGTCGATACGGTTTAATTTAACCCCCATATCGCCTAGCAAATCAATCAATTTATTGACATCTCGAATATCTGGAATATTATTGATTACCACTTTTTGTGCTGTTAATAGCACTGCACAAATAATTTGCAAAGCTTCGTTTTTCGCGCCCTGTGGTGTGATTTCACCTGAGAGTCGTTTTCCTCCCTGAATTTTGAATGCACTCATTAATTAGGTCTTCTTCTTTTAGGTCCTGACTTTCTGTTATTATTATTATTTGGTCTACGAGACCTGTTGGTAATCTGTGGCTTTCTTTTCGCTCGGTACAAACCATCAAATAAATTTTCTTCTCTAACCCGAGCTAAATCCAAGGTAAGTTCTCCCTTTGAGATGGTTTTAATATTTTCAAGAATGACGATATCATCCATCACCTCTTTATTCCATGAACCATAAAAACTTTTCATCAACTTACCTAAATAAATGATGGCCGCTTCTCTTTCTTCTGGATCTACTTTTTTAATGGCTTCTTTTACCAACAATTCTATATTTTTTCCATAATGAAGGAACTCAATTTTATTAGAGCTGTAGGGCATTGGTTTAGGTCGCGCGTTAATAAGGGCCTCATCTGGTTTCTCATAAGGTCCATTAATATCCAAATCGAAATTGGCAATGATATATAAATCGTCCCAAAATTTCTGATCTGTTTCCTCATCATCCGGACGAGCAGGAGTTATTTGCTTCATCAAGGCAACCAAGGAGTGTGCGTATTTGGTTCGCTCTTCAATAGTATCTATGGTTTTTATATAGGCAACCAAATTTTGAATATTTCTTCCGTACTCTTTTAAAAGTAGGTGAGATCTGCTCGTATTATATTCCATGGTTTATTTAATTATCGTGTATTTTAAGTTTTGCAAAGCTAAGCAATAAAGTTTTCTCGCCAAAGTCATCGAAATGAACTGTTGCCTTGCGATTTGCTCCCCCAGCCTCAATTCCGGTTACTTTTCCATATCCAAATTTTGGATGTTCCACTTTCATCCCTACCGCTAAATTACTAGTATCGGAAGGTTTAAAGTCTGCAGAGGGCTGATAAGAGCTTTTCTTGAGTAATTCTTTTTGTTTTTGCACTCCCTTCACCATGCTTTTGGCAAATCCCGAAGAGCCCGTTTGATATACTGGAGGGACAAAAGCAGAAGCCACTTTTTTACTTACCTTTATAAATTTCGGATCAATTTCATCTAAAAATCGACTTGGTTCGCAGGTTTTAAGCCTTCCAAATCGATATCTCGACTGTGCAAACGACAAAAACAACTTAGATTTTGCCCTAGTAATGGCTACATAGAATAGTCGGCGTTCTTCCTCAAGATCAGCCCGGCTGCTCAACATCATTTGTGAAGGAAATAAATCCTCCTCCATTCCTGCGATATATACATTTTTGAATTCAAGCCCTTTCGCCATGTGGATTGTCATCAAGGTCACAACATCGTCACCTTGTTCCTTATCATTATCCATTCCGGTTAACAAAGCAATATCCTGCAGAAATGTCCCTAGGTCCTTCTCCCCTTCTCTTTCTTTATCTTCAACAAATTCTTTTACTGCATTCAGTAATTCTTGCGCATTTTCATACCTACTTACACCTTCTACGGTTTTGTCTTTATAAAGCTCACTCATTAAGCCCGACCTTTTAGCGATTTCTGCCGCTGCTTCGTATGCGTCTTTTTGTGTGATTATCTGCTTAAACACCTCCATCATAAGGGCGAATTCCTTAATTGGAGTGAGAGCACGGCCTGTTAAAAACATATCGATGTTGTTGATAACCTGCCCAATGGAAATGTCGTGATCGAATGCCGCTAACTGTATCTTATCTACCGTTGAATCTCCAATTCCTCGTTTTGGTAAATTGATTATTCGCTTAAACGCCTGCTCATCATTATCATTTAATGCAAATTTCATATAGGCCAGCAGGTCCTTTATCTCTTTACGCTGATAAAAACTGAGCCCTCCAACAATGCGGTATTTTATATTTCTTCTTCGTAAAGCCTCTTCAATGGATCTCGACTGGCTATTGGTTCGGTAAAGCACAGCGAAATCCTGATAGGCATATTGGTTTTGCATCTTTTCTTCAAAAATACTTGATGCGATGACCTTTCCTTCCTCTCCGTCTGAATTTGATTTAAAAACTTCAATCAGAGCACCTTCTTCATTGCTGGTCCATACGTTTTTCCGAAGTTGTGCCTTATTATTCACAATAACTGAATTTGCGGCGTTCACAATGGTTTGAGAGGATCGATAATTTTGTTCTAATTTGATCACCTTCAGATCGGGATAATCTCTTTCAAAATTCAATATATTTTGAATATCAGCCCCCCTGAAAGCATAAATACTTTGCGCATCATCACCTACTACACATATATTTTGATGGACTGAAGCGAGCTTACGGGTAATTAAATACTGAGAAATATTGGTGTCCTGAAACTCATCCACCAACACATGCTTGAAGCGGTGTTGATATTTATATAATACATCAGTATGATCGCGAAAAAGAACATTGGTGTTAAATAATAAATCATCAAAATCCATCGCTCCTGCTTTGAAGCACCTTTCGGCATATCGCTTGTAAATATTTCCCATTTCGGGTTTCATATTTTCCTGATCATCCGACTTAAAAATGTCGTTCTTTAGATAATCTTGCCAAGATATAAGGCGATTTTTGGCCGCACTAATTCTATTAAGCACCACATTGGCTTTGTAGATTTTGTCATCCAGATTCATTTCCTTTACAATATCTCTGATCAAACTCTTAGAATCATCCGTATCGTAAATGGTAAAATTGGAAGGATAGTTTAAATGCTCTGCCTCTGACCTTAAAATTCGAGCAAAAACAGAGTGAAAAGTCCCCATCCACAAATTCCTGGCGTCGGTTCCAACCACAGATTCAATCCTTTCCCGCATTTCCTTTGCCGCTTTATTGGTAAAGGTTAATGCCAAGATACTAAAGGCATCAACATGATGTGCTTTTAATAAATGTGCAATGCGATAGGTGAGCACTCTGGTCTTTCCTGAGCCTGCACCTGCAATAATCATTGTCGGACCTTCCACATTAATAACGGCCTCGTGCTGCGGCTCGTTTAGTCCCGATAAGTAATTCAATCCTTCGTTCTCCATCTGAACCTGCAAGATACTATTTAGATCCAAAAATGGTAAATGATTTTACAAACTAAACGTTTAACTTATTAAATTTTATTGGCAGAATCTGACTTCATATCCGTCTGAGGAATTATTTCCTTAAAAAACTTACACGTTCTATAAAAAATATCAAATTGAGAGAGTAGTTAATTATCAAATTCAGAAATTGCATCCTAATAATAAAGCAGTTGTTGTGATAGAAATTGGCGATACTATTCTTAGTGATGATATAGCAGATCAGTATTTTGTATGTGATTTAGTCAAATGCAAAGGAGCCTGCTGCGTAGAGGGTGATTTAGGGGCTCCATTAGAAAAAGAGGAACTTCCTATCCTCGACAAATACTTAGATATCATTAAACCGTATTTATCGGATGAAGGACGGGCAACCATCGAGAAAGAAGGTCCATACCTTTTAGATGAAGAAGGAGATTACAGTACGACAACAATCCAAGGAAAAGAATGTGCATTTGCCATCTATGAAGCCAATGGAATTTTGAAGTGCGGGATTGAAAAAGCGTGGCTAGACAAAAAAATTGATTTTCAAAAACCAATCAGCTGCCATTTATACCCGATACGTGCAAAGAAATACGATAAATTTACCGCACTAAATTATGACCGCTGGGATATTTGTAGTCCGGCATGTCATCACGGCAATGTTTTAAAAGTTCCATTGTTTAAGTTTCTAAAGGGGCCTTTGGTACGAAAGTTTGGTGACCAATGGTATGAAAAACTTGTGAAAACTGTTAAAAGTATGCGAAAAGTCACTCCACATAAAAGCAGGGGTAAGAAATCAGAAGATTAATTAACGACTACATTTTAAGTTGGTAAAAGTCCACTGCGTTTTGTCCCATTATTGCATTTTTTTCACTCGCAGACAATGATTTAACAAAATTTTCCGCGACCCCGGTCACTTCAGAATGAGTGCCAGCCAATCGGCAGGTAGGCCAGTCTGAACCAAATATCAATCGGTTTGGCCCGAAACACTCGAGCGCATGATCAAGATAAGGTACCAAATTAACATACTCCCACTCGGTCCAGTGAGACTCGGTTATTAATCCACTTATCTTACAATACACATGGTCAATGGAAGCGATAGTCTTAATGGCTTTTTTCCAATCTTGACTATGCATATTTCGGATTTTGGGATTACCCATATGATCTAAAACGAACTTAACTTCAGGAATTTTCCGAATAAAATTAGCCGCATCATCTAGTCGGTTAGGTTTAACCACCACATCATAGGTTAAATTAAATTTACTCAA
The DNA here is from genome assembly GCA_024643485.1 of Cytophagales bacterium. Taxonomy (GTDB): domain Bacteria; phylum Bacteroidota; class Bacteroidia; order Cytophagales; family Cyclobacteriaceae; genus JAHEMU01. Next base: position 10,079 of record JAHEMU010000008.1, on the reverse strand, counting down.
TGCTTTAACTCCATTTATAAACTCCTGATTATCCATGATTTCAGGATCGGGGTCGTACGCCAATAAATGTCGTACCCCTACGAATTTGCTATTGAGTGAATACATTTCCAAAATTTCCTGAAGGTTAGAGGCTCTTAAATCGACCCAACCAACCACACCTTTTACAAACTCATGATTACCAGCCAAACCTAAAAGAAAATTGGTATCCTCCAAATTGTGTTCAGAATGGATTGCGATGGTTCCATCAAATCCATTATTTTTCAAAATGGTTTCTAAGTCTTCAGGTAAAAAATCGTGTTTCAGGATGGTCATGTCCCCTCCCAACCAATAATGCTTTACTGGATTATATTTCCAAAAATGCTGATGCGCATCTATTTTCATTTCTTTTGATTAATTCAATTACAATACTAATTTATTAAATTAATCATGCGAAAAGGCTGAATTAAAAAAAATAAACATTAAAATTTTGGCAAAAAAAAATACTGAACATTTCCCTTTGGACATCCAGTATTAAATTTTTTGGTAAAGTGAATTTTATTCACCGGCTAACCTGCGGATTGATTGCGCCATAAACTCAGCTTCTTCAAGCAATGTGGCAAAGGTGCGCGGGTTTGTTGCAACTTTCGGGTCTCTAAACTGGTTGACAATCATTTGATATTGTCTGTTCAGTCGATTGATTTGTGAAACTTTAACTGATGCGTACATGGTTTATTGGTTTTCATCAATTATTTATTAATTGATAATATAAAAGTACCGTAACCATATTTAATATACTTTCAGAATACTATACATACCTTACAAGCGTAGGCTAGTTTTTAATTATTGGTATTTGCCTCTAATTCTTAATAAAAACAAGGCTTTTTTATTTCCACCTCCGATTAAAGCGAGTTTCAACATGTATTTTTTGTAAATTAATTATCACTTTTTGAAATTCTATTACTTAAAATCCAAAGAATGTTTTTGAATTTCAGTCGATTCTACGAAAATTACTCCTTCTTTTTTGTCTTTTATTTGCGCAAATAAACAATTGGCAATCTGATTCACATGAACAGGTCGTTGTTTTCTAGCTTTTCCAATTAATAACGGAGTAACTGCTTTTAAAATAACCGTTCCAATTTTCTCACCTAGTCTAAATTCTTTTCGATTCCCCAACAATAAAGAAGGACGAAAAATCAATAAATGCTTAAAATTGAGCTCTTTCAGCCGATTTTCCATTAGTCCTTTTACTTTTAAATAAAATGACATGGATTGTGAATTAGCTCCAATCGAACTAATTACGGCAAAAGTTTCTACACCAGCTTTCTTAGCATGCTCTGCACAATTAATCACATATTGAAAATCAACTTTGTGAAATGCGTCCTTACTTCCAGCCGTCTTTATGGTGGTTCCAAGGCAGCAAACAACTATTTCTTGGCCTGTCAAAGGCAAAGTTTCTAAATTCTCATAATTGACCAATTGATTTATTTCACCAAATTGTGAAGGTACATCGCGTCGTACTAAGGCCATTACTTCTGAATATTCAGCATTGATAATTGCTTTATGAATCACTGCTTCTCCGACCAATCCTGTAGCCCCTGCTACTACTAATTTCTTTTGATTATCCATTTTATGTTAATTCTCAATCAAATTTAATCGTTTATAACTACTTAAATGCTGACCATAACCGTAATTATTAATATTTTTAACTCATGTTTGACGAGCAACCCATTTTAAAGCCTGATGAAGTACTGAAACAGTATTGGGGATACGATAGTTTTCGACCTCAACAGGAGTTGATTGTCCATTCAGTTATGGAAGGAAAGGATGTTCTTACCCTTCTACCCACCGGAGGAGGAAAATCAATCTGTTTTCAGGTGCCTGGCCTTTGTAAACCGGGTATTACCCTTGTCATTAGTCCGTTAATCGCATTGATGAAAGACCAGGTATCACAGCTGAATAAACTGGGAATCCGCGCCAGTGCAATTTATTCTGGGATGACTCAAAATCAAATCGATATTACGTTAGACAATTGCATCTACGGTAATCAAAAATTTTTGTACGTTTCTCCTGAACGGATACTCACTGAATTATTCCAAGAAAGAGTCATTAAAATGAATGTCAATTTAGTGGCTGTCGACGAAGCGCATTGTATCTCACTTTGGGGTTATGATTTTCGACCGCCCTATCTTGAAATCGCAAATTTGCGCGAATTACTGCCTTATGTGAATTTTATTGCACTAACAGCAACTGCTACTAAACAGGTACAGGACGAAATTGTGCAAAAATTAGCCTTTAGAAACCCTGCGGTATTTACTCAAAGTTTTGCAAGAACTAATTTATCTTATTCAGTGCGGAGGGTTTTTGAAAAAGAAAAATTACTATTAAAAATCCTTAATAAAGTACAGGGAAGTAGCATCGTATATGTGAATTCTAGGAAGGAATGCCGGGTTTATTCGGATTTTTTAAATAAAAATAACATATCATCAGATTTCTATCATGCCGGACTAAGTTCTGAAGAACGTGAGAAAAAGCAAATCGCATGGATAAATGATCATACAAGAGTAATGGTGTCAACCAATGCCTTTGGAATGGGTATCGATAAATCCAACGTTCGATCGGTGCTTCACATGCACATTCCCTCCAGTCCAGAAGCTTATTATCAAGAAGCAGGGCGTGCGGGGCGCGATGGATTAAAAAGCTACTCTGTAATTCTTTGCAACGAAAACGATTCAAATTTTCTTGCTGAGCAGTTTGAAAAATCGCATCCTAGTCCTCAATTAATTGAAAAAGTATACCAATCCATTGCAAATTATTTACAAGTCGCTGCAGGGGAAGTCAGTATCAATAGTTTTAATTTTAACCTATCTGCATTTTGTAATCAATTTAACTTTGATCCTTTAGAAGCCTACTACTGTATTCAAATATTGGAACAGGAAGGTATCTTGAGATTGAACGAATCACTACAGATAAAATCCAAGTTGTATTTTAATGTGAATAGACAAGATTTGTATCATTTTCAAATTGAACAGAGTAAGTTCGACCCAATTATAAAAACACTCCTTCGGGTATACGGAGGTGAGTTATTTCAAGAATATATTCCTATTAAAGAAGCTAATCTCGCGAAATTGCTTTCAGTGGACGAAGAAACCATCGTTCGATATTTAAGGTCCTTATATCAACTTAACATCGTTGACTATATAGAACGGAAAGACCAACCTCAGCTGAGTTTTGTTGAAATGCGTTATGATTCTAAGCATTTACCAATGAATTTTAATTTATTAAAGGCTCGAAAAGGCTGCGAAAAAGAAAAAAGTCAAACTATGGTTTCCTATGTAGAAAATACCCAACGATGTAGAAATCAAATACTTTTGGAATACTTTGGTGAATTGACTTATGTTCCCTGTGAACTCTGTGATACGTGTATTTCTAAGAAAAAAATCATTACCACGACACACCACGATGCCTATAAACATCAAATTTTGGAAAAGCTAAAAAAGGGGCCAGCACCAATTGAATCATTGGAAACCGCTATCGATGCGGAAGATTCCTCTTTAATCGAAACGGTAATTAAAGAAATGTTGGATCAAGGGTTAATTGCCTATAATGAGCATTGGGAGCTTATCCTTCTTCCTTAAATTCGTTTAAAGGTTTCCATCCATGCTTTAGCCATTAAAGTAGACCCAGCAATTGAAGGGTGAACACCATCCGGACACCAATAAGAAGCAGGAGCCGATTTCAACGCTCGGTTAAAATATTCTTGAAAAGGAACAAAAGGAAGTTTGAATTCTTTTGAAATGGCCAAGGATCCTTTTTTATAACCATCAAATGCGGGCGTCCACTCAGGAGTAATGGCAGTGCCCCCTTCTACGACAAATGGTTCACAAATTATGATTTTCACCTTGGGTAAGGCCGTGAGTGTTTGGTCAATTAATTTTCTGTAATCATCGATATAAGTTTCAACCGTACCTTCGTATCCATTCGACAAAGTATGCCAGAAATCATTTACCCCAATTAAAATGCTTATCACATCAGGTTTTATATCAATAGCATCTTTTTGCCAACGATCAATCAATTGAAACACTTTATGCCCACTGATTCCCTTATTATAAATTTGAAATTCTTTATTGTCACTAATTAGTTGGGCAGAAATTAGGGCGCTATAACCGTAACCCAATGCTTGAATATTATTTGCCTCATTGATTTCCTTATTTCTTCCGGCATCTGTAATGGAATCACCTTGAAATAAAATTCTCCTTCCTTCAAATGGCCCCGCGGTTAAGGAGGGAATAGGCAACATGGTGGCCGCGGAAGATGCAGCGAGTAATTTTATCCAGTCTCTGCGTATCATAATTAGCAATTAAATGTAAACCAATAGATTAAATTAGTAGGTATATTCTTCTTTTGAAAGTAAAAATGAAAATACAGTTCCTTCACCTACTTTACTTTTAACTGATATCTCCGTATGATGAACATCGAGAATATGCTTTACAATCGCCAGTCCTAACCCTGTTCCTCCTTTTTCTCTACTTCTACTTTTATCCACTCTATAAAACCGCTCAAAAATACGACCTAAATCCTCATCAGGTATTCCAATCCCTGTGTCACTTACAGAAACTCTTAATTTATCATCCTCTTCTGAAATTTGAATCTCTACCTCACCTCCTTCATCCGTATAATTGAGTGCGTTTGAAAGTAGATTATTTAACACCTGCTGAATTCGCTGCCAATCTCCAAAAACTGAGGTGTCTTCAATTTCCGCATCTGAAGTAAATGAAATGACAATTTGCTTGTCTTCCGCGCGGTTTTCAAATTGAGCTAAGATATCCAAAATGAGTTTTTCTAAACTGAAATACTCGAAATTCATTTTGATCTCACCAGATTCAATTTGAGAAAGCACTAACAAATCCTGAACGAGTAATTCCAAATTATCAAGACTTTTAGCTGCCTTTTTTAGGAATTTTTTTCGAACAGTTTTGTCTTTAATTGCACCATCGAGAAGGGTATGCACGAATCCTTGCGCAGCAAATAATGGGGTTTTAAGTTCGTGCGAAACATTGGCAATAAATTCCCGTCGAAAATGAATTAGCTTTTTATAGTTCTCAATTTCAGACTCTTTTATATCAACATATTGCTTAATAAGGTAATTCAGACGGCTAACCGGATCCTTAGATTTTCCTTTGATTTGAACCTCGCTATTTTTTAACAGCTCTTCTATTTCAATTACGTTTTTATATGCAAAACCAAAAATGATTCTGGCGGGTATAAAAGTGCCCACAAAAACAGCCGGAATGATAAAAGGATATTCAGAAAAAGGCAAACCACTGATGAATCCAATCAGAAAACCTATTACTCCAGATATTAAACTTAAGAGAATGCTATATAATAAGGGTCCTCGTTTCATGCTTTTGGATTTTCAGCAAATCGATACCCTACTCCTTTTACAGTAATGATATAATCATCCCCTAGTTTTTCACGCACTTTCCGAATATGTACATCTACCGTTCTCGCCACCACAAATACATCCGTTCCCCAAATTTTATTCAACAACTCTTCTCTATCAAATACTTTGATGTGATTCTGTGCTAAAAAATAAAGCAATTCAAATTCCTTTTTAGGTAAAGAGAACTCTTCGCCTGCGCGAGATACAGTATAAGTCGATTTGTCAATTATTAAATCTCGGATTTCGATGGTTTCATTTCGAGGTGTGTTTTCTTCCTTTTTCCTCAAAACTGCATTTAACCTACTAATCAACGCTCTAGGTTTTATTGGCTTAACGATATAATCATCAGCTCCAACATCGAATGCCGCTACTTCTGAATACTCCTCCGCTCGAGCGGTGAGAAAAAATATCAGCGTATTTTTAAGTTCTGAGTAGGACCTTAATTGCCTACAAGTTTCTATCCCGTCTTGTTGGGGCATCATGATATCGAGTAAAATTAAATCTGGCTGAACCTTTTTTGCTATATCGACTGCCTGTAAACTCTCATGAGTTGTGTAAACTTCAAATCCACTTTTAGATAGGTTATATTCCAGAAATTGAAGGATCACTTTTTCATCATCTACAACGAGTATTTTGAATGCCTTTTCTATTTCCATGAAATTTCTCTTTTAACAAAAGTAAAATGTTTTAAGAAAACAACTTGAAGCATCTTCATTTCTTAACATAAACTTAATATACCACTAATTATAAACACTCTTCAGATGTTGAATATATAAGGGCAAATTATTTTCATATACTTGTTGTAAGGTGTCATAAAAATAATTCTGTTTTGATTGATACCTGATAAAGGACATGAAATAGGTGTTATCAGGGGAAAATTCATTGAACATCTCTTTTACTTTTTGAAAATTGGTGAGCTGAAGTGTATCCATTGAATCAATTATACGTCCAATCAGCAGTTCCTTTTCTTCTTTTTTCTCTTCCATTGACATCGCGTTATTAAACGTGAGATACAACTCATCTAGGAGCCCCGCTCCCCTTACCATGTGTTTTACAAAATTCTGACTATCTGACTCCGATTTTAGATAGGCCTTCATTTCTTTTGAATCTTTGCCATAAACAGTTTGTAAATATCTCATTGTGCCTTCATCTCCAATAAAAGTGGCTAAATTTTCATTAAGTGTTGTTTCATTCCGAATGTAAATCGTTTCGTGCGATACTTCATGCAAAACAAGATTAACTAAATCACCTTCCGTTCTATTCAAGTTTTCACTCAACAATGGATTTTCTATGATTCCCAAAGTTGACCAACCATCTACTAAGCGGATACTTGCATCAAGACCCATTTCCTTCAGCTTTTCTCTTTCACGAATAGCAAATTCTTTATCAAAATACCCCCTATATGGAAATGTACCAGCTAAGGGTATCTCCCATTCATATGGGATGAGTTGGAACGGTTGACAAGCTGTAACGACAAACATAACAGGCTCCCCTTTTTGGTCGTAAACAGACTTATAAATATCACTATCCGCCAAACCCAGCGAATCCAATCCGTATTTCTTTACATTTTCAATTAACCGAAGTTTTGACTTTATGGAGTCTGAGATTTCTTCCTTTTCTAATAAATCAACAACTTTTTGAGCATTCGAAATCAAGTGATATTGGCCCATGCCTTGTCTTACCCCATAGATAACCCACTCCAATTGCACGACCACGAACGACATCAACAGGAGCAGTAAAATGAAAGCGATAATTTTTAATCCCTTCTTTTTTTCCATAAATGAAATTCCTCTCCAAACTGTATATATAATCCATGCGAAAATTCAAATTTCTGCCGTTGAAAGTCGTACAGAGGTTCAAATCTCGTGGTAAGAATGACTCCATTGCCTAATGGAATATCATGGAGCAATCTAAAAATCAGCAATTGCCGAAGAGGCCTCGTAAAATCAGGCCGCTTATAAGTAGAAGATACCGAAGGGTATAATGCCCCTCCAATTAAACTGATAAATTCATGACCTTCCCAATAACTCAACATAAGCTGCATGCCATTATGGAAATTCAAGGAAGAATTGAAATAGAAACCATCGCCGCGATTATACGTCAATTGAGATACATTCGAAAAATCCTTGAAATTAAGGTAATAAAAAGAATTTTCTAACGATTTTAGTTTGCCCGACATCCGATCATTTCTAACCACTCCCACTGCTAAATTAGTGATGGTTTTGAGTGGATCTGGACTACTATCAAATGAACCCCCTTGATGGTAAACCAAAAATTGAATAGGAATTTTCCAATGATTTTTAATTGGAATTGACGAAGACCACCCCCCATACACCTCTTCCTGTTTTGGCTCACCTTTATATAACATAGTTTCCCATTCCACCCATAAATCACCAACAAATCCATTTGGTGTTTTTATTTTGAATTGAACGCCCTGTTCTATTCGATTTAATAACACACGTTCAAAATCGTACAATGGTTCAATTAACTGATGTGCAACCGCTCCGTCTAGCGCACCTAAAATAATTTCTAGCCCTTGATATTTTGCTCGCATGGTAAGGGTAGGGATAATTTGTTCTACTCCAGGGTTGCCCCAATCATCTCTTATAAAAACACCAGCATTTACTTTAAATTGTGAATTAAGGGTGTACTCAAGTTCAGGGTATAACTGTGAACCAAAAAGGGTATAGCCGTCGGCAATTCCGTTGAAATATTCATTGTTTTTAGTGAACCCTAAAGCCCCTATTTTTAAATTAATTTCTCCAACCTTATTCTCAGCGATTGAATCAATAACTATAAAGGCATTGTTATTCAATTGGGAGTATAATTGAAACGAAATAAAAGACAGAAATAGTAAAAGGTAACTCGATTTCATGCTCCAAAATAACAAATGTTTATTCAATTATAATTGTATCTGACAGAATAAATCCCTCACCTTTTGATATTAATTTTAGCAAAAACACCAAAAAGCGGAGGTAATAAGGGTGAATTTAAAAATTATTTACTAATTTTTTTAGGTTTTACTAATATTTTTAGTTTTTATTTTTTAGTATTGCATAGAATTTTAAATATTTAATACTGAGTAAATTAAAACACGAAGCATTAAATTGCCACCGAAAGAATAGAATAAGCGTAACAGCATTAAATCATATAAAAATGAACGATCGTACAGAAAAATTAAAAGCATTACAGCTCACTATCGACAAACTGGAAAAAACCTACGGAAAAGGAACAGTGATGAAATTGAGTGATGAGAATATTGTTGATATCCCTGCCATTTCAACCGGAAGTTTAGGGTTGGATATCGCATTAGGGGTAGGTGGGATACCTCGTGGTCGTATAGTTGAAATTTACGGGCCAGAATCCAGTGGAAAAACGACCTTGGCCATGCACTGCATTGCAGAGGCTCAAGCTAAAGGTGGAATTGCAGCATTCATTGATGCTGAACATGCTTTTGATAAAACCTACGCCGAAAAGTTAGGAATAGATACCGAAAATCTTTTGATTTCTCAACCTGACAATGGAGAGCAAGCTTTAGAAATTGCTGAACATCTTATTCGTTCAGGTGCTATTGATATAATTGTAATTGACTCTGTAGCAGCCTTAGTTCCTAAGGGAGAATTGGAAGGCGAAATGGGAGACAGTAAAATGGGTTTACAAGCGAGATTAATGTCTCAAGCTTTGAGAAAACTAACTGGTACTATTAATAAAACAGGTTGCTCTTGTATATTTATTAACCAATTACGAGAAAAAATCGGGGTTATGTTTGGGAATCCTGAAACAACAACAGGTGGTAACGCGCTAAAATTTTATGCTTCTGTACGTTTAGATATTCGTCGATTAGCTCAAATCAAAGAGAGCAATAACGATGTTACTGGAAATCGCACCAGAGTTAAAGTCGTAAAAAATAAGGTTGCGCCTCCATTTAAAGTAGTCGAATTCGATATCATCTATGGTCAGGGAATATCGAAAGTTGGAGAGATCCTCGATTTAGGGGTAGAACTCAATATCATAAAAAAGGCCGGATCGTGGTTTTCTTATGAAGGCAATAAACTTGGACAGGGAAGAGAATCTGTTAAGGATATCTTGAAAGACAATCCAGAGTTAACTGAAGAAATTGAGAAAAAAATAAAAGATATGGTTGCAGGAATTACTCCGCCAGTAGTTGTTGAAGAAGAATAAACCATTCTATTATAAATAAAAAAGGAGAAGTTGGGATTCCAGCTTCTCCTTTTTTATTTCTTCTAATAATTTAATTAGACCTTATCGCTATTACGGGATCCAAACGAGCGGCAATTGCTGCTGGGATAATCCCAGAGATAATTCCTATGGTTGCTGATACACCAATCCCCAATAAGATATTTTTGAATGACAGTGCCACTTCAAGCGTTCCCATTGGAATCAGCGTAATTAAAAACACCAAAAACAATCCACCTAAACCCCCTAGCACACATAAAAAGATCGCCTCAAAGAGAAATTGAAATAAGATAAAGTAATTCTTAGCACCTACAGACTTTTGAATTCCAACAATCCTTGTTCGCTCTTTCACAGAAACAAACATAATATTAGCGATTCCAAAACCACCAATTAACATGGCAAACAGACCAATAAACCATCCTGCCACATTCATTGCGCCGAAAATACCCTCTAATATGTTACT
>JAHEMU010000239.1 GCA_024643485.1 Cytophagales bacterium | reverse complement strand
GCAAATTAATCGATCAGAAATTCAAGCTTTTTACCAGGACAATATATTGTCTAAGTGCCCTTCTGTTTTTTGCTGTGGTTCTTTAAGTGAATCTGACGTCGATTTTCTTCTTGAACAATCCAACACCTTATATCAACCTAAATTTGTTAAAAGTGGTTTGGTCTCATTTAATGGCTCTTTTAACCGGATAGATGATGATTGGGCAGACGCAGTTCAAACGTCCTTTAAAGTTGGTAAAGAAGTGCCAGGAAGGAAAAATAAGGACACCCATAAAATGCTTATTGCAAATGAAATTTTAGGTGGATATTTCGGGAGTCGGCTGATGAAGAATATCAGAGAAGATAAAGGATTTACCTACGGGATATATAGCAGGATTAGGCATTTTGAATACGGCTCCGTGTGGTCGGTAACTTCTGATATCATCAAGGAGAAGAAGGAAGAGGCATTGGAGGAAATATTTAAAGAAATGAATAAGTTGTGTCATGAACCAGTTTCAACGGAAGAACTGGAATTAATTAGGAATTATATGACAGGTTCTTTTTTAAGTAATCTAACTTCACCTTTTGCCGTTATCGACTTATTTAAAAGTTTCGAGCTAGCGGGTATTAATTATCAATACTTATATGATCGTTTTGATCAGCTAAACGCGATCAATTCAGAGTAATTAATGGATATATATAAGAGATATTTTACCCCATCTGACCAATTAGTCGTTTTGGTTGGTTAAATTGGAGAGATATGAAATCTCTTTTAGCAGCTTTCCTTTTGTTATGTTTCTGGTCTTGTACTTCAAAGAAAGAAGTATTGATGATAGCGAGTGCCGCTAATTCACAGGAAGTTTTAAAAGAATTAGTTAAAGAGTTTGAAGCAAGATATCATATTGATTGTCAGGTTATCACAGGTAGTTCCGGTAAATTAGCTGCTCAATTGATGGAAAAAGCGCCTTATCATATATTTTTCTCTGCTGATACATTAAATCCCTGGAAATTATATCAGAAGCAACTTACAGATGGAGCCCCAGTTTTGTACGCAAAAGGAAGTCTTGTTTTGTGGGTTAGGAAAGGGTTAAATGTATCAACAATGGATGATTTGAATCTTCCTGAAGTCAAATATGTAGCCATCGCAAACCCACAATTAGCACCCTATGGTAGCGCAGCAATAGAAGTTTTAAATCAGATAAATGGTTTTAATCAATCGAAGCTCGTATATGGAGAAAGTGTGGGGCAAGTCAATCAATTTATCCAAAATAATGCGGTAGACGCCGCAATTACCTCGTGGTCCTATAAAAATTATAAGGGATTAGGAGAAGGAGGGAAGTGGATTGAAATAGAAAACGGATTGTATTCAGAGATTGATCAATCTGTGGTTGTGATTAAAACCACGAAGGAAATTCAAAGGAAAGCACGGTTATTTTTGAAATTCGTAGATTCAGATCGTGGGAAAGATATTTTAAATAAATTTGGCTATCAAACAATTCATGAATAAACTCGAAGCCAAAATAGCATCCATACAATCGGAAGGAGATTTATCGCTGGTCCAAGCAAAGGTGTTTAATCAAATGATCACGTCGATAATAATTGCGACACCCGAGAATACGCCCTATTTAAGGGAAGGTGAGCCTATTTTCGTGATGTTTAATGAAACAGAGGTATTGATAAGTGTGAAGTCGCACGATGATATCAGTTTGCGAAATGAGTTTAGATGTATCATCCATCAGATTGAAAGTGACTCGTTAATGAGTCGGCTTACCTTAAACTTTAATGAAATCACTTTGAATTCAGTAATAACCTCTGGTTCTGTGAAAAGATTGGGATTAGTAGTTGGAATGGAAGTTAGCGCATGGGTAAAAACAAATGAAATAATGATTGCCAGGCGATGAATTTAGAACCGATTTTTTTAAGTATTTGGCTTGCGATCATTTCGACCCTTTGTTTGGTTCTAATAGGTGTTCCGTCTGGATATCTATTATCTAGGTGGAAATCTCCATTTAAGGTGGTAGTAGAAAGTATCATAAGTTTACCACTGATTTTACCACCTACAGTTCTTGGGTTCTATTTATTATTAGCATTTAGTCCTAATAGCCTCTTTGGTAGTTTTGTAAATGAGCATTTTGGACTTTCATTGGCCTTCTCTTTTGAAGGGTTAGTAGTGTCATCCATTATTTACAGTCTTCCTTTTATGATTTATCCAATACACACTGGGTTTGTCGGTTTGCCAAAATCGATTGAAGAAGCCAGTTGGGTATTGGGGAAGTCTAAATTCGAGACATTTTACCAAATTTTATTGCCAAATATCCGCACCTCTATTTTGACGGGTGTCGTGCTTTCATTTGCGCATACGATGGGGGAGTTCGGCGTTGTGTTGATGATAGGCGGAAATATACCTGGAGAAACAAAAGTAGCTTCAATAGCCATTTATGATGCAGTAGAATCATTAGATTATGGTTTAGCAAATGCGTATTCAATAATGATGATAGGAATATCCTTGATTATCATGATTATGGTTTTTATTCTAAATAAACGAGCTTTTCGATTAATTAAATGATAGAGATTTCACTACATAAAACGCTCAATAATTCAGGAACTCCTTTTGAAATGGATTTTAAAATCGAATTGGAAGAAGGGATTATTCATGTGGTTACTGGAAAGAGTGGTGCGGGAAAGACTTCATTTTTGCGATTGATTGCAGGCTTACTTCACGCGGATCATGGGGAGTTAAAAGTGAAAGGGGATGTGTGGTATCATTCAGATAAAAAAATAAATGTAAAGCCACAGCAGCGGAGTATTGGGATGCTATTTCAGGATTACGCCCTTTTTCCTCACTTAACGGTTTTGGAGAACCTTAAAATGGGATTAAGTAAAAGTGAGTCTAAAGAAATAAGCAAAGAGTTACTACAGTTATTTGAGATTGATCAATTATTAGATCGGGCGCCGGAGACATTGTCTGGGGGGCAACAGCAACGAGTGGCACTTGCTCGGGCGTTGGTGGGAAAACCTAGTATATTATTATTAGATGAGCCATTAAACGCGATTGATTTTAAATTGAGATTTAAATTGCAGGAAATTTTAAAAAGAATTCAGCGGGAATATCAGTTTACTATTATCATGGTGAGTCACGATCAGGCGGAGATGATTAAAGTTGCCGATCAAATAGTGGAAATAGAAGATGGAAAGATAAAACGAAAGGGGAGTGTTTCTGATTTATACTCAATTGATCAATGGAATAATCAGTTTAGTTTTATTGGTGAGGTGATTTCCATCCAAAAGCAAGGAATCAGTTTTCTGATAAATATACTAATTGGAAATAATGCGGTTAAGGTTATAGGGTCACCTGAAATTGTTAAAACATTAAAAGCAGGTGATCAAGTGAGGGTAGCGTCAAAGGGGTTTAATCCTGTCATTCAAAAGGTAGAAAATCAATCCAATTAGTTGAATATTAATTGCCCTTATCTGAAAATTTATTGATTTCTTCCCTTGAAAAAATGGAACCGTCATTTAACATTTCAGAGATATTCTGAACGATTTGATCTAGATTGGTTGTGGATTTTTCCAGGTGATTTAGTAAAATAGGATCTTCAAGTTTATCCACCTGAAGCTTTAATAAATTTAAGGTGCCTTGTATTTGGGAAACAGGGGTTCGAAGTAAATGGGAGTTTACGAACGCATATTCTTTTAGTGTGCTGTTTTGTTCTTCTAGTTTTTTGGTACGTTCCTCCACCAGTTTTTCTAAGTTGGCGTTAATTTGATCTATTTCGATGTTTTTATCCGTAAGCTCCGAGTTTTGTGTTTTTACGGTTTCAAGAAGTTTACTGATTTGTTTCGATTTAATATTCAAAGCAATAAACCCAGCCAGAGATTGAATAAATAATTGATCTTCTGAGTTCCACGTTTTAAATTCATTTTGATGTTCACAGCAAATTACGCCATAGACATCTTTATCGATTAAAATTGGACAATCCAACATGCTATTAATTTGAAGAGGAGTTAAGTAGACCTCACTGAATTCACTGGTATCCGGGTGTGTATGTGCGTTATTGGCTGAGATGAAATTTCTGGCATTAAGAGCATTGAAATACGCTGGAAATAAGTCACTTGTGAGGTCGATTTTCTCGTCTGTTCCACCATTGGTTTCATATAAATATTGTCTAATTATTTTATTTCCATTATCGGCCATTTTCCAAATACTTACTCTCGATACCATTAGATTTGTTACGGCAGAAATACAGACTTTTTCAAATAAGTTTTCTAAACTACCACTCAGTAATTGATCATTCTGAGAAAGTTCAATGATATTTTCATGATATTTTTCGAGCTTTTGACTTTTTACTTCATTAATTTCTTTCACTGATTCAAATTCTGCAGCTTTATCCTTCATTTTGGAATATGCATTTCCTATTAAGAAATACATTAAATAGTTAACAGAAATTAGACTGATGAGGAAAATAATCCCACTGATAATAAATGAATTTTTATAAAAATCGATAGAATACTGTTCTCCGATTACTTTCCCAAAGTATAGGGAATTGCCAATTATTGCTAGAAAAATGATAATTACCCATAAAAAGGACTGCTTCAACCCTTGCATTAAAAGGGCAACAATGGGTATAAAAGCAAACCAGTAATTAATTATATGAAATATTTTAGGGTTTTCGTAAAAAATAAATTCGATGCTTAAGAAAATAGAAAGGGAGACCAGGATACTAATTAATGTTTTATTTTTTTTATAAAACAGCAAGAGGGATGCAATGGGATATAAAATAAAAAATGGAGTAAGATGAAATAGGGTGATAGATTTGATATCTACAATAAATTCGCTTAAGATGATTAAAACAAACAAGGCTGAAATTGCCACAAAAGTACCATTAAAAACTTTTTTTGAAGTTATTTGATAGTCGGTAAATCGTATGTATAACTGACTAGGTTTCATCTGCTTTTAAAATACTCAATTTTTTAAAATCCTTTTTTTTTAAAGTAGG
>JAHEMU010000238.1 GCA_024643485.1 Cytophagales bacterium | reverse complement strand
CTCCGGTTCCATTAAAAGCGATGGGAAGATTTTATAGGGAAGCCGTTTGTGTTGACCCGGAGACAAGTATCGTCTATCAAACCGAAGACCGTGGTGACGGAATTTTTTATCGGTTTATTCCTAATGTAAAAGAGAAGTTAGCGGAAGGTGGAAAATTGCAATTTTTAATGATCGCGGATCAACCGCAATTCGATACAAGAAACTGGCAATCTGAAACAGTAAAAACAGGTCAGGAGTTTGCTGTAAAATGGGTAGATATTGATCCTGTAGATACCAATGAGGATAACTTGAGATATCGAGCAACTGAAATGGGTGGAACCAAATTCGCTCGTGGTGAGGGTATTTGGTTTGGAGAAAAAGAGCTCTATTTCGCGTGTACTAGCGGTGGTGCACAACAAAATGGACAAATCTTCAAATATATCCCTAGTCCTTATGAAGGAACTGAAAAGGAAGCCGAGCAACCTGGCAAGTTGATCTTATTTGCTGAATCGACCGATGAGAATTTATTGAACATGTGTGATAATATGACGATTGCACCTTGGGGAGATATTGTACTTTGTGAAGATAATGGTGTAAAGAATCATATCAGAGGAATTAAACCGGATGGCACCATTTATACCATAGCGGCAAATGTTGGTTCAACATCAGAATTTGCAGGTGTGGTATTCTCTCCTTCTGGAAATACTCTATTTGTAAAT
Organism: Cytophagales bacterium; assembly: GCA_024643485.1. Classification (GTDB taxonomy): domain Bacteria; phylum Bacteroidota; class Bacteroidia; order Cytophagales; family Cyclobacteriaceae; genus JAHEMU01. Next base: position 4,284 of record JAHEMU010000238.1, on the reverse strand, counting down.
ATTCAAGCAAATGGACATACACTGGCTATTACCGGTCCGTGGATGAATCCATCAAACGAATAATAAAAGAAGAAGAAGGTAGGGATTATTTCCTTACCTTTTTCTTTTAAACCCACCTCTGTTTACCCGTTTATTCGGATTATATTCTGGCCCCTCTCCCATATCTTTAGGTAACTTCTGCTCTTTTATTATCTCATAACCTATCAGGGCTTCAATTGACCCAAATCGTTGCATATCCTTTTCATTGATAAAAGTGATCGCTTCACCTGAGCCCGCAGCTCGTGCAGTTCGCCCCACTCGGTGAACATAATCTTCAGGGTCTGGCGGCACATCATAATTCACCACCAATTCAATATTTTCTACATCAATACCTCTCGAAATAATATCTGTTCCAACTAAAATATTGATTCTTTTCGCCTTAAAACCCATCATGATCTCTTCTCGTTCACTTTGATCCAGGTCGCTATGAAAGGGCTTCAAACTTTGTTCCAATCCATTCAGTTCACGCGCTAAAGACTTTACCTTATCCTTAGTCGATGCAAAAATAATGACAGATTGGTATTCTCCGTATTTCAATATATGCCTCAGCAAATTAGTTTTTTGTCCATCAAATGTTAAAAAGGCTTTTTGAAAAACCCCAGCGGCAGGTTTTGAGATCGACAAACTTATTTCCAGAGGATCATTCAATAACTTTTTAGCTAAATCTCTAATTTTAGGAGGCATTGTAGCTGAAAACAAGAGCGATTGTCTGTCTTTTGGAAGAAAAGAAACAATTCTAGCAATGTCTTCTGAAAAACCCATATCCAGCATTCGGTCGGCTTCGTCCAAAATCAAGTGTTTGATGTGCTTTAATTGTTCAGTTTTTGACTGAAGTAAAGCAATTAATCGACCCGGAGTTCCTACTAAAATATCGACACCCTCCTCAATAGCTCGTTTTTGTTGCTCCCAAGCCATACCATCTCCCCCACCGTAAATGGCTATCGATGAAGCATGAGTAAAATAAGCCAGACCTTCTACCTGTTGATCTATTTGCAAGGCAAGTTCCCGAGTAGGCGCAATAATAAGGGTATTTACATACTTATGGGTATTGGCAACTGCCACTTTATGCAATACCGGTAATACAAATGCGGCTGTTTTTCCTGTTCCTGTTTGTGCGCAGGCAATCAAATCCTTTCCTTCGAGAATCAATGGAATAGCTTGTTCTTGTATAGGTGTGGCATTTTCAAATCCCATGGCATCCAGGCCATCTTGTAAATCGGAATGAAAGTTAAATTCTGAAAATTTCAATGTTATATGTATTAGTTCTGTTTATCATTTATTAATCGGGCGAGATATTGGTCATTCTCATCCATTTGGAGTATTTCAATATAATAGTCCCGTTGGTGTCCAAATTCCATCAATAATTGTGGGTCCACATATAACCAATCAAACCACTGGTCTTTCACCCCATCATACTCATATTGATACCTGACTTCTCCGAAATAATTACCAGGTAAAAGTTTCCCTTCATAGAGATAGGATATATCACTAGAGTCAAAAATAAACTGACCACCGGGGTTTAACATGGAAACGATTCTATCAAATAACAATCCTAATCCAGACAATTTACCTGCAATACCCAATCCATTCATTAGCAAGTAGATGGTATCATACTTTTCAAATGAACTAGTAAAAATATCTGCGATCTTTGTTTTCAACACACCACTTTCCTTCATTATCGCCACATTTTCAGGTAAAATATCGATTGCCGTTACATCGTACCCGTGGTCTTGTAAAATTAGGGAATGTACTCCTGTTCCTGCACCAACATCCAAAACTCGTCCTCGTGCCATCTGTAATGCAGTCATTTCAAGTTCACTCATGTCTTCTTCTTCACGAAAAAACACTTCAACCGGCATATCTTCCACCTCGCCATAATCGTTATGGAGAAGTAATGATTTATCATAAATCCCTGAATAGTAATCTCTCAGGGCCTTTTCAATTGCGGTCATGGTTCCAAATCTAAGACAATTTCAACTGAAAATCTCAAAAACAACTTGAATCCTCAATGATTATTTATTCAATTTTCTATTGGTAATCCAAATAAGGCTCATTAGGTTTAGTGAAAATATAGAATGGACTCGCTTCAAAACAGACAAAAAACAGCAAAAAGTACCCGAAATTGGAGGAAAGTACATTATTATATTGGACTTTCTTTGGCATTTTTTTTATTGATAAGTGCATTAACCGGCTGGCTTCTCTCGTGGAAAAAAGAAGTTGATTTACTTCAACCTCCCACACAATCTACCCTATTTCCAAACGAACAATGGTTATCCATCGATTCAATTCAGGTAATCGGTTCAAACCATCTGAAATCCATTGTTGGTGATGGATTTTCAATCGATCGACTAGATGTTCGTCCGGATAAAGGAATCGTAAAAGTTTTGTTTATACCTGGGTATTGGGAAGTCCAAATAGATGGTAAATCGGGGGCTATTCTTTCAACAAAAAGAAGATATTCAGATTTAATTGAACAAATTCATGACGGTTCTATTATTAGTGACGGATTCAAACTTCTTTCTATGAATATGCTGAGCATCGGAATACTATTTTCCATTTTTAGTGGCTTATGGTTGTGGTATGGCCCTAGGAAAATTCGAAAACTTAAAAACAAGACTTAAATTAGTAGAGCTTTTTATCCATTCGCTATGATAAATAACCCTTTATCTAATTAGTAAAAGAAGAAAAGTGAAAAATTCGTTATCTTAATTTCAAAAATATACAATTATGAAAAAATTTACTCTATTACTAATCATCGCATTTTTCGGATTAGGCATATCCGTACAAGCGCAAACGGTTGATGATATCATCAATAGTTACTTTGAAAATACAGGTGGTGATAAAGCCTGGGGTGAACTAAAAGGCGTCAAAATGTCTGCGAAGGTCTCTCAACAAGGTATGGAAATCCCTATTGAAATTGTTCGAATGGCGGATGGAAAACAATACACGAAAATTACCATCCAAGGAATGTCCATTATGCAAGGTGTTTTTGATGGTAAAACAGTTTGGAGTACGAATTTCCAGACAATGAAAGCAGAAAAAGCGGATAAAGAAATTACCGATGCTGTCATGAAGCAAGCCAACGATTTTCCAGATCAATTATATCACTACAAGAAAAAAGGATATAAAGCAGAATTAATGGGTAAGGAAACGGTAGAAGGTTCAGAAACTTTTAAAGTGAAGTTGATAACCGAACCAACATTAGTCGATGGTAAAGAAATGGAAACCGCGACCTTTTATTTCTTTGATGCGGAATCAATGGTGCCAATTATGATCGAAAAAGAAGTACTTATAGGACCACAAAAAGGAATTATTAGTCAGGTGAAAATAGGTGAATACAATGAAGTTGATGGTTTGTATTTTCCATTTTCTATGCACGAAGGAATTAAAGATGGTATGTCACAACCTATCACAATTGTTACAATTGAAGTAAATCCGGAAGTATCAGATGCTGACTTTAGTTTTCCTGAAAATTAAACAGTAGAAATATGAAACTTTATAAATACGCCCTAGCGTTAAGCATTGGGCTTTTTTTAGCTGTGCCTATGTTTGCACAGGATGAAATTGTATTAAAAGGTGAGGAACTTTTCGGAGACTTAAAAGCCCGACACATTGGGCCGGCACTCATGAGTGGCCGTATCATAGACCTTGAAAATCACCCTACCAATTCACGTGTGATATATGCGGGTACCGCTGGAGGTGGCGTTTGGAAATCCAGCAATGGAGGAGCTACTTTTCAACCTATTTTTGATAAATACGCACAATCAATTGGTGTTGTTGCCGTAGATCCTACCGACCCCGATAAAAACATTTGGGTAGGTACTGGTGAAATTTGGACTAGAAACAGTGTGTCTGTCGGCGATGGGTTATATCATACGACAGATGGCGGAGTGAATTGGAACAAAGTGGGGTTTGATCAATCTGAACGCATATCATCCATTGAAATTAACCCAACCAATAATCAGATCATCTACGTAGGTGTTTTGGGTGCTTTATGGAGTGATAGCAATGAAAGAGGAATCTTCAAAACGGCAGACGGTGGAAAAACTTGGGAGAAAATTCTCTTTATTGATTCCAAAACAGGTTGTTCAGATGTCGTTATGGATCCCAATGACCCCAATATCTTATATGCTTCCATGTGGGAGTTTAGAAGAACTGCGTGGTCGTTCAATTCGGGTGGTTCTAACAGCGCATTGTACAAAAGCACTGATTCAGGAAAAACTTGGAATAAAATTCATACTGGTT
>JAHEMU010000237.1 GCA_024643485.1 Cytophagales bacterium | reverse complement strand
GCTTGGCACGATTTGATCGCATATTTATTGGGACACCAAACCCTACTTTAAAACCTGAATACATTTCCGTTGACCCACCACCAGTATTACCGGAAAAAACTTCCAACAATACATCAGGACGATATTGTTGCTTTAAATAGTTAAAGGAAGCAAATGATCTTTCGCCCTCATTTTTCAATAATTGAATCATTGGATGGTTTGCTGTGTCCAATTCCATTACCTCTAACCGAGACAAAGACTGATTAAACGATAGGTTCAAATCGGTAACTGGAACCCACCGATAGATCTCTTGGACATAAATCTCCTTTTTAGATTCAGCTTCCATCCATAGGTTTTTGATTTCCTGCAATTTCGATTTAGCGAACATCCACTCCAATTCGCTTACATCCCCTGATGAAAATCTGGATTCAATCGCAGTAGCAGTTTGGCGATATAAGCTATCCAAATACCTATATTGATCGCTCATATGCTGCCAAAAAATCACTTGAAAATAGGCAGATGAGACTGCTCCAATTAATTTTCTTTTTTCAACCTCATATTTATTTTTGCTGAGATTTAGCTGTGATTCCAAAATGGATTTTCGTGCGCGATAGGTACCTGGGAACGGCAAACTTTGGCTAACACCAATGACTTTAAGGGGTAAATCATTCTCCGCTCGATTATTTTGATCGAACTGATAATATACATGCATCTTATCCAATTCAATAGAGGAATGCAGGTAGAATTCCGATTGTTCAATTTCCAGTTTGGATGCTTTTAACAAACCATTGTTTTCCTCAGCCAATTGAATCACTTTATCCAGGGTAACCTCCTCGTTTTGCTGACTATTCCCCACCAATGGGAGTAATAAAAATACTGTAAAACTCACCAAAACAGGAGCAGATACTCCATTGTTAGACTTCCTTTTCCTATCAAACAAAGCATAAAGTACGGGAAGGACAATTAGGGTTAAGGCCGTTGCTGATATGAGCCCACCAACTACTACCGTAGCCAAAGGGCGTTGTACCTCTGCTCCCGCTGAGGTTGAAACTGCCATCGGTAGAAATCCTAATGCCGCAGCAGTGGCGGTTAGAAGCACTGGCCGTAAACGCTTTTTAGTACCCACCAATATTCGTTCATTGATATTGTGAAATCCATGAGCTTTAAGTTCTTTAAATTCCTCGATAAGTACGATTCCATTAAGAACTGCTATTCCGAAAAGTGCAATAAATCCTACTCCAGCCGAGATACTAAATGGCAACCCTCTAAAATAGAGTGATAATACCCCACCCACTGTTGATAGCGGTATAGCACTATATATTATTAGCGCATCCTTTACTGAATTAAACGCAAAATATAACAAAATAAAGATGAGAACTAAGGCAATGGGCACGGCAATCATCAGTCGATTTCGTGCGGTTCTCAAATTCTCAAATTGCCCGCCATAATCGATAGAATACCCAGTAGGTAATGAAACATGCTCATTTATCGCTTGTTGTACATCTTTTACTACAGACTCTAAATCTCGATTTCGCACATTCACCCCAACTACAATTCTGCGTTTCGTATTATCTCGTGAAATTTTCGCTGGTCCTTTTGTGTATGTTACCGTGGCCAATTCACTCAGAGGCAATTTATTTCCGTTTGGAAGGAGTATTGACGCAGATTCCAAATCTTCTATATCCTGATGGTGCCTTGAATCGAATCTCACGACTAAATCGAACTGCTTTTCACCTTCAAATATGGTACCTGCAGGGAGTCCTGCAAATCCAATGGTAATGATGTTATTTAATTCTTCAATATTAAGACCATATTTAGCCACCTTATTTCGGTCGTATTGAACAGACATTTGTGGTAATCCTGCTATTTTCTCGACGGATATATCTGAAGCTCCTTCAATATTTCGAATGGCGTGCTCCACTTCCATCGCTTTGTCGTGCAAAATATCTAAATCCTCGCCAAAAATCTTTATTGCCAAATCAGCTCTTACCCCAGTAATTAGCTCATTGAACCTCATTTCGATGGGTTGAGTAAACTCATATTCAACTCCAGGAATTACACTTAACGCAGATTTAAATTTATCTGCTAATTCGTCTTTTGATGATGCTGTAACCCATTCAGAAATAGGTCTAAGTTTAATAATTACATCACTTTCCTCCATCGACATCGGATCGGTAGGAACTTCGGCCGCCCCAATTCGACTTACCACTTGATCTACTTCTGGAAAGGACATCAAAATTTTCTCCATTTGAGTGGTGGCTTCCACCGTTTTACTCAACGAGGTTCCCGTTCTCAAAACAGGCTGTATCACAAAATCCCCTTCATCGAGCGTTGGAACAAACTCTCCACCCATTCTAGAAAACACCAAACCAACAACGATCAGTAACCCAAATGAAGCGCTCAACACGACTTTTTTATGATTCAAAGCCCAATTCAATGTAGGTTGGTATTTATCTTCCAAAAATTGAATCAATTTCTTGGAAAAAGTAGGTTTATCGGATTTTGGTGGTTTGATAAAAATGGATGCCATTACTGGAACGTAAGTAAAACACAATATCATCGCCCCCACGAGCGCAAAACAGAAAACCAGCGCCATGGGTTTAAACATTTTTCCTTCAACACCCACTAAAGAAAGGATGGGTATAAAGACGATAATGATGATTAATTGCCCAAAAACAGCCGAATGCATCATTTTTGAAGCACCACTATGGGTAATGTTATCAACAAACAACTGTCTTTGTTGTCCTACTAAACTATTGATATGTTCCTTTTCTGAAGTGATTTTGAAGGCAATGTATTCCACAATAATAACAGCGCCGTCAATGATAATCCCAAAATCTATTGCTCCTAGGCTCATCAAATTCGCATCAACATCAAATAAATACATTAACGATAAAGCGAAAAGTAAGCAAAGTGGAATAACAGAAGCTACCACAAGCCCCGACCTCACATTACCAAGTAAAATCACCACGACAAAAATAACGATTAGACAGCCGAGGATTAGATTTTCCGCAATAGTGGTGGTTGTTTTATCGATCAACTCACTTCTTTCCAGAAAACCATTGATTCGTATACCTTCCGGTAAGGTAGTTTGAATTTCATCCACTCTTTCCTTTACGGCATCAATCACTGCTTTTGAATTGGCACCTTTAAGCATCATCACCTGACCCAATACCTTTTCGCCCTGACCATTTCCTGTAATTGCGCCAAAACGAGTGGCGTTCCCAAACCCTACCTCGGCAATATTTTTAATATAAATAGGTATCCCATCTCGATTTTCAATCACAATATTCCCAATGTCTTCCAACGATTTCGCCAAACCTTCACCTCGTATAAAGTACGTTTCATTTGACTTCTCGATGTAACCACCCCCAGCGATACTGTTATTATTTGCTAAAGCATTATACACCTGTGATATGGAAATATTTAAACTTCGAAGTAATTCTGGATTTACCGCTACCTCATATTGCTTCAAAAATCCTCCCCAAGTATTTACTTCCACGACTCCGGGAATTCCAGATAACTGTCTTTTAACTACCCAGTCTTGCAGAGTTCGAATGTCTGATAACGAATATTCGTTTGCATGGGCTTCGTCCACTTCAATGATATATTGATAAATTTCCCCTAACCCAGTTGAAATTGGCCCCATAAAAGGCGATCCAAATCCTGTTGGAATCTTTTCTTCCGCCGATTTTATTTTTTCGGCGATTAACTGACGTGGTAAATAAGTGCCTAAATTATCATCAAAAACCACTGTTACAACAGAAAGTCCAAATTTTGAAATGGAGCGAATTTCCTTAACTCCCGGTAAATTCGCCATCTCTAACTCCACCGGATAGGTAAGAAATTTCTCCACGTCTTCGGTTGCCAAATTTCTAGAAGTAGTTATAATTTGAACCTGATTATTCGTGACATCGGGAACTGCGCCAATGGGAATTTGAGAAAGAGAATACAAGCCAAACCCCACCACTGCCAAAGAAAATAGCAGTATAATCAATTTGTGATGAATGCTGTATTGTATCAGCCGATCGAGCATATTTATTGCTTAAAATTGTGTCCCTAAGTTAGAAATGAAACGCTTTTTATCTTATTAAAAACCCATATAATTCACCTCATTTTTTACAAGTGGTAAGATATATATGCTGAAGTATTCATATAAATGAAAGGGTATTTTAAAAGTCCTTTTTTTTCTGCTAAATTTACTAAATGGGGTCAACTGAATTGTACGGTCTTATACTGAATGGGGGCAAAAGCTCTCGAATGGGAACTTCGAAAGGATTGCTCAATTATCACGGTTCAACTCAATTACATCATTTATTTCAGCTGTTATCTAACTATTGTTCGCAAGTGTTTGTCTCGGTAAAGGAATTTGACCAGTCGCTTCCCTTTCCTCAAATAGCAGATGCATATCAATTTTCCACTCCTTTAAATGGTATTTCATCTGCATTTCATCAAAATCCTGATAGAAATTGGTTAGTGGTCCCAATTGATATGCCTTTAATCACTGCCTTTCACTTGGAGCAACTGATAAATGAGAATAATTCCAATTCTTATTTTACAGGATATAAAGATTCGGAGGGGACCTTACCTGAGCCTTTATTTGGCATTTGGAACAATAATTGCTTTTCAGAATTAATGAATTTTATTGAGAATGATAACAGTCCTCGAAAGTTCTTATTAAATTCACCGGTTCATCTTTTAAAAATTGATCGTATCGAAAACCTTATGAATGGGAATACACCAGAACAACGAATGAAAATTCAGAAAACTCTTTCTAATCGAAAAAATACATGAATTTGAAATTGCTATATACGTTTTGGGGTATTTTAATTTTCGGAAATGTTGTAGCTCAACCCTCTTCGAATATTTGGCTCTTTGAATTCAAAAACAATCAATTGGAATTAGTAAAAAAAGTCACTGTTGATACGGGGTATGACAATCAACCAAAATTTCATGAAAACAATCTGTATTTTACGGCCTCTCAAGAAACACAAACAGATATACT
>JAHEMU010000236.1 GCA_024643485.1 Cytophagales bacterium | reverse complement strand
TCCATGATGGGATTAAGTTTAGGGCCAATTACAGGAAAGTTACTTTCAAACCAAGTATTAGGTCATAAATCAATTTCAGAACAGCTTGACCTAACCATGGCAGATGAGCTTTGAGTACTTCTCGTTATCGTTAATCTAAAATTGATTAATTTTATTCTTTATAGTTTATGAGATGAGTAAAAAATATATCGTTTTATCTTTCATTTTGCTTTTGGCTTTATCCTCAAGAGCACAAACCATTATTGACACTCTTTATTTTGATCAAATCATTGAAGAGGCCATAAGAACCGATATTGGTTCACCGGTAATGATCAAAAACGCCTATATTCAGCAAAGATATTCATCTAGTAAGCTATTTAAAACGCTAAAAAACACCTACGGAGATCAAATTTTCAATGCAGAAGGACAATTGATTATTCATAGGGATTTTCTGATCAGCAATTCCATTTTTTCCGGAAACGTTGAATTTACAGACTATTATTTCGAGCATTCTTTGAATTTATATTTCAATGAAATGAAGGGGCTCATCCTTTCGGGTTTATTTAATGAGGTTAATATAAGTTTTAATACCCTCGAAAGTATCCGGATGTTGGACAGTAGAATTGCGGATAAAATCCAGCTCTCAAAAAACAAAACTACGTATATCAAACTTGAAGGAAATGAATTTGATAATAGTGTTTCTATGCTCGAAAACGATCTTTCCGAGAGCCTGCTAATCAGTAAATCAACCTTCAAGCCGACACAAGGAATTGCCTGCGATCAAATTTCCGATAGCTTAACCTTCCACCATCCTTTCACATTTAATCTTCAACTAGATATTAAAGGAAAAGGAGGTGAAGTGATTATTGAAGACAATACTTTTCTCGCTGAAAACCCCTATCAACGCATTCATATCCGAGGGGTGATTACAGAATTAGATATAGAAAATAACCTCATTTCGTCGACAACGGATTTAACCGGCTTAACAGTTGAAGAGCGATTTATCATGAGTCACAATCAATTTGATTCCTACATCGCTTTTAACGATTTGATCTTTCCTGAGTTTTTCAATTTAGTTCGTTGGGACCAAATCAGCAATTACAAAATTGCAGTAATCGAGAAAATCCGTTCCAGTGACCGTGACTTTTGGATGAAATTAGTCGAATGTGATATGGATTTTATGTCGATGGAAGATAAAGAACAAAAAATCGCCATCCCTTATCATGGAATGAATATTTCAGAATTAGACGATGCTGATGCTTTTGAGAAACTAATTTATAGCTATAAATCATTATACACCATATATACCACCCGTGGCGATTTAGAGTCGGCCAATGCTTGTTATGCCGAAATGAAGGAAATTCAACGCCGGCGATTAAAGTATATATATGAGACCAATGGAGGCTTTGCCAATTATTTCCGATGGCAGTTGTTAGTATTGTTAAAGGCTTATACCAATCACGGCACGGACCCAGCTTTATCGATGGTTATATCGGTCTATGTTATTCTTATATTCGCCATATTCTATTTCTTTTTTCCATCTGAATGGGACATTACCTCAAAATCGAAATTAATTTCAGATTTTAAGGAGTTTATTGAAAGGAATGAAAAAGGATATTTCAAACCATTTTTAACTGTTGCCGGAGGCTTTATAATATCAATGTTTAATGCCTTTACCTTGAGTTTAAATAGTTTCATCACCCTTGGATTTGGAAATATTCCAGCAAAAGGAGTCGCTAGGTACATCTGCGTTTTAGAAGGATTTATTGGATGGTTTTTATTGAGTATTTTCACCGTGGCATTAATCAATCAAGTACTCGCATGATTAAAATACGCAGAGGAACAAAAGAAGATATTTCAAAAGCTCGTGAGCTAATTATTGAATTGGCTCGTTATGAACAGGCAGAGAATGAAGTACGGGTTACAGAGGAGCAAATGACTGAATATGGATTTGGAAAGGACCCTTTGTTTGGCTTCTTCGTCGCTGAAATACATAATGAAATTGTGGGATTGGCCTTGTATTACTTTCGATATTCCACATGGAAAGGGAAAAGAATGTATTTGGAAGATTTAATAGTAACCGAATCACATCGCAGAAAAGGAATAGGAAAATTACTATTTGATCAGATGATTTCAGAAAGCATCGAAACGGGTTGCAGTGGAATGATGTTTCAAGTATTGGGTTGGAACAAGCCGTCAATTGAATTTTACAAAACCTACAAAGTTGAAATGAGTGATGAATGGTTAAATGTTCATCTCAATCATGAATAGTACGGATTAACTATTTATCCTTAAGAGTGGAGGAATTTTCCTGACTCGAAAACAAAATATCAGACAAATCTATTTTCCAAAAGTCACCTAAAATTCCTACTTCACCTTTTGAATCGGCACCCTTACCCCCAAAAAGCCATAATGTTCCATTGAGGTCAACCCAGCTAACCGAATGGCCTCTACCTCCTGGAAATAGGGCCGCAGACATACCTGAAAATGAATAACTTCCAAATTGATCTGCCTTGAAACTACCAGAAATCCAATCCCAGTTTTCAGAATTAAACTTCCATAAATCATTCAAACTTCCCTCTGCACCCATTCCATCGTACCCCATTCCGCCGAAAAGCCAAAAATTACCTTGAGAATCAATACAACCAACAGCACCCTCTCTAGCTCCTGGTGTCGCTTTTAAATCAAAGATGGGATCGTTTTCATAAATCCCCATTTCCTTTACCGATTGGCTTCCAGAAACGAAAGTCCAGTGGCTACCATTGTATTTCCACAAGTCATTAAATCGTCCAAAATTGCCGTATTCATCCTTACCATATCCTCCAAAAAGCAATAAATTTCCCGAGTGATCAATCCATCCTACGGAATAAAACCTTCCGCCTGGATTGTTATTAGGCGAAGGAATATTTTGGGTTCCGTAAAAACCTGAATCATTTACCTTTTTACTTCCTTCAACCCAAGTCCACCCTCCTTCCTTGTACATCCATAAATCGTTCAACCTCCCCCACTGTCCATTTCCATCGTAGCCCACGCCACCAAAAAGCCAAAAATTTCCATCAAGATCAACCCAACTAACTCCTCGCGAACGACTACCAGGGTAGGAGGCTAGATCCATTCTGCCTCGCATTCCATATTTACCAGATTGGTTAGTTTCTTTATCACCGGAAATCCAAATCCAACCGTCATCGGAATATTTCCACAAATCGTTTAGAAAATCCTTTTTTCCCGCCGCATTGTAACCGAAGCCACCAAACAACCACAAATCCCCCTTAGAATCGATCCAACTCAACGCGTCTTCACGACCGCCCGGAAACCCTTTTCCTGCCTCCAATTGAACACCGTAATGGCTATTTTGGTTGGCCTTTTCACTGCCGGACACCCAAATCCATTCTTTACCATTAAATTTCCATAAATCGTTCAGTAACCCTTGATTGCCAGCTCCATCAACCCCAAACCCGCCAAACAAGTACATTTGATTGTTTAAATCAATCCATGAAGAAGCACCGCGTCTACCTCCAGGGAAATTAGAAGGGGCTGCAACATTTATTTTCCCATAATTACCTGATTGTTCTTTTACTTTAGATCCTCCAGCCCAAGCCCATTCTTTTAATACCTGAGCACTGGAATTAGATACTACAGAAAGTAATAAGAAAATAATTAAATGTAATTTATTAGTGTTCGATATGCACATTTGTACTCTATCATTTAAAAAATATAAAATCACATTAGTAAATATATATTAAAATATTACTAAATACAAAAGGTATAATTAAAGAATTTAACTGAATAGAATTTAACTGAATAGAAAAAATTATTAATGAAATAATAATCGCAATTAAACTCAGTAGTGAATGTTTAAATAATTTCCTGCAATACTGTCTGAAAGGCTACATGTCTATTTTCGTACCGTTTTCGCAATTCTTCTGAAAGAATACTTGCATGAATTTTAAAATATTGATCAACTTTTAATAGTTGATCTGAGAAATACTGAACGGAATAACTTATTGTCTCTTCGTCTTCATGTGATAAAACTTTATACATTTTATATGATGAGAACGCTCCGGTATTTAACACTTTGGGTATATGTTCATTACGCATCCAATCAAGCCAATCTTGTTCGACCTCTTTATCTATTCCGACAGTTACGTTATACAAAATCATGGTATAATAATTCACATATTAAAAATATTATAAACTCTGAACATTTTTACTGAAATTGCGTTATGATTCAATAATCAAAATAAAAATGTATAAAAAGTTCATCACAATAATAGTATTATTCTTTCAATTAACCGCATTTTCTCAAACGGCAATTATCCGTGGAAAGGTGATAGATGCTGTTTCGAACGAGGTTATTTCCTTTGCTAGTGTTGCCGTTCAAGGCACTTCAAAAGGAGCCGTTTCCGATGAGGAAGGTAAATTTGAAATTACTGGTTTGGAACCCGGACTGTACAATATCGAGGCGAGTTTCGTTGGGTTTGACCCTGCCGTCATCTTTGAGGTACAAGTTACGAGCTCAAGGCCCGCCTATTTAGAAATTAAAATGAAGGAGAGTATTATAAGTCTAGACGATGTTGAAATTGTCGCTTCTCCATTTAATAAGACGGAAGAAAGTCCTGTTTCACTTAGAACCATTGGTATTAATGAAATACAACGAGCTCCTGGTGGAAATAGAGATATATCAAAAGTACTTCGGTCACTTCCTGGCGTTGCTTCAACGGTATCCTTCAGAAACGATATCATCATTAGAGGTGGAGCACCTGGCGAAAATAAGTTCTATATCGACGGAATTGAGATCCCTACAATTAATCACTTTCAAACACAAGGTTCTTCCGGGGGGCCTGTCGGAATCCTAAATGTTGACTTTCTACGTGAGGTCGATTTTTACTCCGGAGCCTTTCCTTCCAACAGAAGTAATGCACTTAGCTCCGTTTTCGACTTTAAATTGAAAGATGGAAGGGAAGATAAAATCACTTTTAATGGTGTGGTCGGTGCCAGTGATGTGGGGGCT
>JAHEMU010000235.1 GCA_024643485.1 Cytophagales bacterium | reverse complement strand
ATACTTCTTCAAATCCTGCAGTGGGCTCAGATAAGGTGGATGAGTGCCTGGAAACAGGGTTCTATATTCAACACCTATTGGACAACGACATAAAACCTTCCGATATCATTACCAAAAAGTCATTTGAAAACGCATTGACTACCGTCGTAGCAATGGGTGGCTCTACCAATGCAGTTCTTCACTTTCTAGCCATTGCACATACCGCTGGTATCGATTTATCGTTGGAAGATATCCAGGAAATTTCAAATAGAACGCCAATGTTGGCCGATTTCAAACCCAGTGGCAAATACCTAATGGAGGATTTGTACAAACAGGGAGGAACTCCAGCAGTTATGAAGTATTTGCTGGATAAAGGCTATTTACATGGCGATTGCTTAACAGTGACTGGAAAAACGGTTGCTGAAAACTTGGCAAATGTAAAAGCGGTAGGGTCGGAGCAGGATATCATTCTTCCTGTCGAAAAACCGATAAAAGTAACGGGTCACTTACAAATACTGTATGGCAACCTTGCTGAAGAGGGCAGCGTGGCGAAAATTACTGGTAAAGAAGGGGTAATATTTAAAGGCCCTGCCCGTGTTTTTGATGGAGAATATGCAGCGAATGAGGGGATAGGAAAAGGTTTAGTAAAAGCCGGTGATGTAGTGGTTATCCGATATGAAGGCCCTAAAGGTGGTCCGGGAATGCCGGAAATGCTGAAGCCTACCGCGGCAATTATGGGTGCTGGATTGGGAAAATCAGTAGCCTTGATAACCGATGGTCGATTTTCAGGAGGTACCCATGGCTTTGTAGTTGGACACATTACCCCTGAAGCACAGGAGGGTGGACTGATTGCAATGGTTCAGGACGGCGATGTCATTACCATCGATGTTGAAAATAATAAAATCGATGTGGCTCTTTCAATGGAGGAAATCGAAAAAAGAAGGGCCTCGTGGAAGCAGCCTGCTCTTAAGGTTTCATCCGGAGCACTTTATAAATATGCGAAATACGTATCATCCGCGTCCGAAGGATGTGTTACTGATAAATAATTAATTATGGAAACTACTTTAGGTAAACCAAAAAAGACGGCACAAACAGAAACTTTAAACGGGTCACATGCACTCGTTCGATCTCTGATTGAAGAGGGAGTCAGTACTATTTTTGGATATCCGGGTGGAGCCATCATGCCAGTATATGATGCATTGTATGACTACCAAGATAAAGTTCATCATATACTCACTCGTCATGAACAAGGCGCTGTACATGCAGCCCAAGGTTTTGCAAGGGTAACGGGCCAACCTGGGGTAGTGATAGCGACGTCTGGACCGGGAGCGACAAATCTAATCACCGGAATTGCCGATGCGATGATTGATTCTACGCCTTTGGTATGTATCACCGGGCAGGTATTTTCTCCTCTTTTAGGTACTGATGCATTTCAAGAAACCGATGTAGTGGGTATTTCCATTCCAGTAACTAAATGGAATCACCAAGTTACAAGGGCAGAAGAAATTCCAGCAGCGATTGCGAAAGCATTTTATATAGCTAAATCAGGAAGACCAGGCCCTGTACTAATTGATATAACAAAGGATGCTCAGGTACAGGAATTAGAATATTTATATGAAAAGTGTGAGCAAATAAGAAGTTATCACCCTATCCCCGGTTTGGATGTCGAGATGGTGGATCAGGCAGTGGAGCTAATCAATAATGCAAAAAGACCTTATTTGCTTTTTGGTCAGGGAGTGATCCTTTCCAATGCTGAAGAGGAACTTAAGAAGTTCGTTGAGAAAACAGGAATTCCTGCAGCTTGGACAATTTTAGGCCTTTCAGCTATGCCTACAGACCATCCCTTAAATGTCGGAATGCTTGGAATGCATGGCAATTATGGGCCAAATGTATTGACCAATGAATGTGATGTGCTGATAGCAGTAGGGATGCGATTTGATGACCGGGTAACCGGAAGGGTGGATCAATATGCAACGCAGGCTAAAGTGATTCACATCGAAGTGGACCCCTCGGAAATTGATAAAATCATTAAAGCAGATGTTCCGGTTTTAGGTGATGCTAAAGCTGCCTTACAAGCATTTACCGATAAAGTGAACCCAAATTCCCATAAGGAATGGTTGGCCAAATTTCGGGAGTGCGATAAAATGGAGTACGAAAAAGTAATGCAGCACGAGTTTTTCCCCGATACACCTGTGCTTACAATGGGTGAAACCATTAAAATGGTGGCTGAAAAAACGAAAGGCGATGCCGTAATTGTGACAGATGTTGGGCAGCATCAAATGGTTGCTTGTCGATATAGTAAATTTATTCAATCAAAAAGCAGTATCACTTCAGGTGGTTTAGGAACCATGGGATTTGGGTTGCCAGCAGCTATTGGAGCTAAAATGGGAGCGCCTGAACGACAAGTGGTTACCGTTATAGGAGACGGTGGTTTCCAAATGACCATTCAGGAATTGGGAACGATTTTTCAAACAGAAGTCGATGTCAAAATATTGATATTGAATAATCAATACCTTGGAATGGTTCGCCAATGGCAACAATTATTTTTTGATAAAAGGTATTCTGCCACGGAAATGGTAAACCCTGATTTTCAAAAAATTGCGGAAGGATATGGAATTAAATCAAAGAAAATTTCTGAGAGAGAACTGTTAAATGATGCGGTCGATGAGTTTTTAAATCATAAAGGAAGTTACCTACTGGAGGTTATTGTTGGGAAGGAAAATAATGTATTCCCGATGGTACCTGCAGGTTGTTCAGTTTCAGATATCCGTTTAGAATAGGAAAGAATATGTTAAATATTAGACAAGAATATACCATTTCAATTTTTAGTGAAAACCATGTTGGCGTATTACACCGAATAACTACGGTGTTTACAAGGCGTGGAATCAACATTGAAAGTATCACTGTGAGTGAATCTGAATTGGATGGCATCCACCGTTTTAACGTTGTGGTTACTGAAACCGAAGCGCAAATTAAAAAGGTGGTAAAGCAAATCGAAAAACAGATTGAAGTTTTAAGGGCATTTTTCTATCCGTTGGATAAAATTGTGTACCAAGAAATCGCTTTGTACAAGGTGGCTGCTTCTGCAATGAAAAATGGAATGAGTCTTGAAAAATTGATAAGGGATCATAATGCCCGAATTTTAACGGTAGACCCCGAGTTTATCGTTATTGAAAAAACGGGCCACAAAGAAGAAACAACAGCACTTTATTATGAACTTCAACCACTAGGCTTACTAGAGTTTGTTCGTTCAGGGAGAGTAGCTCTTGTAAAATCGCCTAAACGCTTTAGAGATTATTTGAACGCTCCTGAATTAGGCAAGCGTATCTCTGAACAAGCGGTGAGGGACTTAGCAAAAAAACTAAACTAGAAATAATTTATCTAATCAAATTAAACTTATTATGGCAAAAATTAATTTCGGGGGAACCGTAGAAAATGTAGTTACCCGTGAGGAATTTCCTTTAAAAAAGGCACAGGAAGTTTTGAAGAATGAAACAGTAGCTATTCTTGGATACGGTGTACAAGGCCCTGGCCAGTCACTGAATCTTCGCGATAATGGAATAAATGTAATTATTGGACAAAGAAAAGGATCTAAAAGTTGGGATAAAGCCGTTGCGGATGGTTGGGTTCCTGGTAAAACTTTGTTTGAAATTGAAGAGGCATGTGATAAAGCAACTATTATCCAATATCTTCTTTCAGATGCTGGACAAATTGCAGCATGGCCAACGATAAAAAAACACTTGGCTCCAGGTAAGGCATTGTATTTTTCTCATGGATTTGGAGTTACTTACAAGGAAAGAACAGGGATTGTTCCTCCTGCAGATGTGGATGTAATTCTTGTGGCTCCAAAAGGTTCAGGTACAAGTTTAAGAAGAATGTTCTTGGAAGGAAGAGGATTGAACTCAAGTTATGCCATTCATCAGGATGCCACTGGAAAGGCCTGGGATCGTGTAATCGCACTTGGTATTGGTGTGGGTTCAGGTTATTTGTTTGAAACTGATTTCAGAAGAGAGGTATTTTCTGATTTGACAGGTGAAAGAGGTACTCTTATGGGGGCAATACAAGGAATTTTTGCAGCTCAATATGACGTTTTGCGTTCGAAAGGCCATACTCCATCAGAAGCATTTAATGAAACGGTAGAAGAACTTACCCAGAGTTTAATGCCGTTGGTAGCTGAAAATGGAATGGATTGGATGTATGCAAACTGTTCGACCACCGCACAGCGAGGTGCATTGGATTGGTGGAAAAAATTCCGTGATGCTTCTAAACCAGTATTTGAAGAATTGTATGACAGTGTAGCAACTGGAAATGAAGCTCAAAAATCTATTGATTCTAACAGTAAAGCTGATTATAGAGAAAAGCTTGAAGTAGAATTGAAGGAATTGCGCGATAGTGAAATGTGGCAAGCTGGAAAAGAAGTAAGAAAATTACGTCCGGAAAATAACTAATTGAATGAGTACAACTACCCGATATTTTCCGACTCTCGAGGCGATACATTCTGCATCCTTGCAACTGAGGAATGTGGCTATAAAAACGCCATTGATGCAAAACATTTTTCTTTCTGAAGAAATTGGAGCGGAAATTTTATTGAAGAGAGAGGATTTACAGGTAGTTCGTTCATATAAAATAAGGGGAGCTTATAATAAAATAAGCTCCCTATCTTCAAAAGAAATTCAAAATGGAGTGGTGTGCGCCAGCGCTGGAAATCATGCACAAGGAGTCGCGTATGCTTGTCAGAAGCTCGGTATAAAGGGTAAAATCTATATGCCGGCACCTACACCCAAGCAAAAGGTTAATCAAGTGGCCATGTTTGGTAAGGAATTCGTTGATGTGATCCTCATTGGTGATACTTTCGATGATTCATTTCTTGCTGCAACGGAATATTCAATTAAAACGAATGCTGCATTTATTCATCCTTTTGATGATGAAAAGGTGATTGAGGGCCAAGGAACAGTAGGGCTCGAAATCATGGAGGATGCAGAAGGCCCCATTGATTACTTAATTGTTCCTATTGGTGGCG
>JAHEMU010000234.1 GCA_024643485.1 Cytophagales bacterium | reverse complement strand
GTAGTGGGTTAGGTCTCATTCCATAACGATAGGTTTGATTGTAGATCATTTGATCCATATAATATCGGTAGTTGGTTTGAGCATCCATAGGCACCGACCTCATCATTAAAGTTAACAACTGTTGATTTAGGTATTGTTCATCTACCTGTTCCTCCTCGGGTAAATTCAAAGCCAAAACAGCTTCTTTAAATATTTCCTCCGTTGGGAAAGGCATGATGGTGACGTTTTCCAAAAAAGTGGTGTCACTGCTCATTTCAACGACTAGTGTAATTTGCTTGTCTTTATAATCAGGTACGATGTAATGTTGTTTTTCATACCCCACCGCGCTAAAAACGATACTATCCCCAATGATTACAGGCAACGAAAAGAATCCAAGGTAGTTAGTGGTAGTTCCGTCAAGTCGTTTAGGCACATAAACGTGAACCCCGGGCAATCCATTATCGTTATCCTCACCTAAAATTATACCTGAAAGTTGGTACACTTTTTTAGGTTCTCCTTGCCCAAAAGCATTCGAAAATGCACTGAATGCAAAAACACTAATGAAAATAAATTTAAAAAAGAACCTGTATCTCACCACACTGTTTATATTATAAAATGTAAATTTATGCTATTGTAGAAATTATCCCTACAATTTACCATTATATTTAACTTTGAGTAACGGTCAATAGTTTCATGAGAGTAAAAAATTTTAATATCAACGTTGGCTCACAGGTATTTAAAGCATGCGCTGAAGAGCCAAGGCTTCGCGTACTGCATTTAGTTCTAAATCACGGTGAAATGTGCATTTCTGATTTAGAGCAAATTTTAGGATATACTCAAACCAAAACTTCACGACACGTCACCTATTTGAAAAATTCTGGGCTTTTAAACATCAGGAAAAACGAAAAATGGGTTTGGTATTCAGTAAAAGATGAAATGAAAGATATATTGTTTCTCATATTCGATTTTTTAAAAAAGGACCAAATGCTGAAATCTGACAGCGAAACCTTTCAAACCTTATTGAATAATCGGGCCCTGGCTTATAACAAACAAAAAGCAGAGGAGTGGAAATTGCGAAGATGAGTAAGAAGTATTCCTATTTATTTTTTGACTTGGATCACACTCTATGGGATTATGAGGTGAACGCCTTGGTGACTTTACAAGAGCTGTATGAAAAATTTCAGATCCATCAGTTAGTACCAGATTTCAACCATTTCCGTGTGGTTTTTGAAAAAATTAATGCGGAATTATGGGACGATTATCAATCCAATAAAATCCCACAACATGATATACGCACCAAAAGATTTACTCGAGTATTGGATGAATTTTTTATTAACGACTCCTCATTGGCGAATAAATTGAGCGACTTTTACGTAGAAGAAGGGCCTAAAAAAAATGTACTCGTGCCTGGTGCACTCGATTTATTGAATCATTTGGCTCCAAACTACGGGATGCTGATACTTACCAATGGTTTTGAGCGCACACAACATGTCAAATTAAAATCCGCCGGCATTGATCATTTCTTTGATGCCGTTATAAGCTCTGAAAAAACCGGCTTTTCAAAACCCGCACCTGAAATTTTTAATCTGGCGTTAACCCATTCCAAATTTAAAAAGGAAGAAGTGTTGATGATAGGAGATAACCTGCTAACGGATATTACAGGAGCTAAAGTAAATAAGATTGATTCTGTTTTCTATAATCCATTAAATGCTAAAGACCATATCGGCGCAACTTATGAAGTAAGTTCTTTAGTACAATTAAAGGATATGTTATAGGAATTTTTTCCCCTTCGCTTTTACAAGGCGAACCATAGTATTAACTTTGCATCATTAATCGAAATTAACCATACTAATATGCCTAAAGGAATTTATCATATACCGAAGCCTACCAACGAGCCGGTGAAAGCCTATCGTTCAGGATCAGCTGAAAGAGTTGAACTGATGGCGGCTTATAAAGAAATGAAGTCTCGCGAAATTGATGTGCCTATGTACATCGGTGGGGAAGAAATAAGAACAGACGAGAAAATAAGAATAGCCCCTCCTCATGAGATAGCGCATACACTTGGATATTTTAACAGAGGCGATAAATCACACGTTGACCAAGCAATCAACGCTGCTTTAGGAGCCAAAGAAGCTTGGGCAAATCTTGCTTGGGAACACCGCGCAAGTATCTTTTTAAAAGCTGCCGATCTTTTAGCAGGGCCGTACCGCGCGAAAATAAATGCGTCAACTATGTTGGCACAATCTAAAAATGCATTTCAGGCCGAAATTGATGCCGCTTGTGAGTTCATCGACTTCTTGCGATACAATGTCTATTTTATGCAACAAATCTACAACGACCAACCAGAGTCAAACCCTGGTATGTGGAACCGATTAGAATATCGTCCCCTAGAAGGTTTTGTGTTTGCATTAACTCCGTTCAACTTCACTTCCATTGCCGGAAACCTTCCGAGTTCTGCAGCATTGATGGGAAATACGGTGGTTTGGAAGCCAGCCGATACACAAATTTACTCTGCTCAAGTAATCATGGAAGTGTTTAAAGAAGCGGGACTGCCTGATGGTGTTATTAACTTAGTGTATGTTAATGGTCCGGTTGCAGGCGACGTAATCTTTAATCACCCTGATTTTGCCGGGATTCACTTTACAGGAAGCACAGGTGTATTCCAGAATATTTGGAAAACCATCGGAAATAATATTTCAAAATATAAATCGTACCCTCGTATTGTAGGAGAAACAGGTGGTAAGGATTTTATTTTAGCGCATAAATCGGCCAATCCTATGGAAGTGGCCATCGCAATAGCAAGGGGAGCCTTTGAGTTCCAGGGTCAAAAATGTTCAGCTGCTTCACGTGCCTATATTCCATCCAATATCTGGGATGCGGTGAAAAAACAAGTTGTAAAAGATGTTAACTCATTCAAAATGGGAGCGCCTGACGACTTCACTAATTTTGTGAATGCAGTTATTGATGAGAAGGCTTTCGATAAAATAAGTAACTACATCACCGAGGCCAAAGCAAATAAATTATGTGAAATAATTACAGGTGGAAACTTCGACAAATCGAAAGGATATTTTATTGAACCAACGGTGATTGTAAGTCAGGATCCTCAGTCTATCACCATGTGTGAAGAAATCTTCGGGCCTGTATTAACCATCTATGTATATCAGGCAGAGCGATTTGAAGAAACGCTAGAGTTGGTAGATCAAACATCACCTTATGCTTTAACTGGTGCTATTTTCTCTCAAGACCGTTATGCTATTGAATTAGCGACTAAAAAATTGAGTAATGCAGCAGGTAACTTCTATATTAATGATAAACCAACAGGAGCGGTAGTAGGTCAGCAACCATTTGGTGGCGCCAGAGCTTCCGGAACGAATGATAAAGCAGGTTCAGCCTTGAATTTAATTCGTTGGGTTTCACCGAGAACCATTAAAGAAACCTTTGTCCCGGCGACAGATTATCGCTATCCATTTTTGGAAAAATAACATAAAAAAGGCCGCTTGAAGCGGCCTTTTTTATTTATCAAATAACAACTTATGATAGTTAACATATCGTGTGTGGAAGATGTACTTTAACACAGAATCGATTTTAAATTCCGAGTTTATTGCTTTAAATCGGTAAAAATCAAGAATAGGTCTATACACCAGAGAATTTGCTAAAATTAAAATAACTAAATATTCCGTTCCGAAGATTTTAAAACTATAGGGAATAAAAAGTAACATAATGGGAAGAAAAGCAAGCAATTGGTATTTGATATGGTTTTTCATTTTATTATAATTTTATCCCTTTACGGAATGCTTTGAAACGTTATAAAACTCCTGAATATTCAGCTCTTCAATTGTAGCGGTTAAAAACTCGCTAAAAATAATTCTACTTTCCAAAATTACTGACGAATGCAATCTTTTTACTATCAGGCGACCAGCTGGGCACATTGATGGTGCCTTGTCCGCCGTACAGGTAAGCAATTGTTTGAATTGGACCCCCACCCGCTGGCATCAACCGTAACATTACCCGCTTATAGAAGGGATGGTCGTTTACACCAATGGTATTTGGGAAAGACAGAAAAGCAATCCATTTCCCATCGGGCGAAATATGAGGAAACCAATCGAAGTATTCATCGAAGGTCAGCTGTTCTTTATCACTTCCATCGGGTTTCATTCGCCAAAGTTGCATGACCCCCGATTGGCTTCCGTTATAATAAATGTATTTCCCACCAGGCGAAAATTCCGGTCCATCCACATGCGACCCTTCAAAAAAAGTCAATTGCTTTTCTTTTCCATTCTTGATGTTTGCTGAAAAAATATTGTACGACACATCCCCGTTCCGTTTCGCGACATATACTACTTCTTTATTATTGGGATTCCATCCATGCCAATAGGAAGGGGTGTTTTGCGTTACCAATTTGGGTGCGCCCCCTTTTAAAGGTAACACATAAATACTGGAGCCACCATCCGGTAAACCCTCTCTATGATGACTGACAGCAAGTAGTTTCCCATTGAACGAAATGCCATGATCGTTGTTATTGTTATTGGCTTCCCCAGTTTCCAACCGCCTGGGCTCCCCTCCATTTATATCTAGGGTAAACATCCCGCCGTCCATATTGAACAATAATTGATTTCCGTCGGGCATCCAGTTTGGTGCTTCAAACCGACCGTCTTTCTCATAAATAACTTTTCTTTCCCCTGAAAAAACATCCATTATTTCCATTCTGCTCGAAAGAAAACCACTGCTATAAGCATCGTAATTATCTGGAACCGTTTTTTCAATTCTCACATTCCAAAATTTCGCTTTTTCTATTACGTCTGGATTATGAGACGAGATAAAAATGCCTGCCAATAAGTTGTCACCCAGATGAAGTTCCTTTCTTCCAATCTCGATAAATGGTTTCCCGGGAAGGGCCGCCCGCATGATGAAAGTGTCGTTCCATTTTTCCAATTGAATAATCGCAAATCCAGTTTCCTTGGATATAATTTCATCTTCGGGGTCTCTCATGGAAGCATTCGCCTCCGGACGCCATTGGAGGACTGTCAATCCATCAC
>JAHEMU010000007.1 GCA_024643485.1 Cytophagales bacterium | reverse complement strand
ACAAAATTTTGAGCAGAGACTTTACTGAATTCTTCTATATCAGATTGCAATTCAGGGACATCTGATAGGATATACTGAAGCTTTCCTTTATACACTGGATGAATAGTATTGGAAGTCTCCAAGTCAATTAAGTTTTCTTTATTTCTTCCAATTAACCAGGTTTTAGAGTTGGATTTTAAAAAATATAAATCATAAATACCGTCAAAAATAACCTCAGCAAAAATATTATTTCCCTCATACTCCATGCTAATAAACTGCCTTTTCCCATTGATACCGTACCTAGCGATGTCAAATGAAGTAAACCTTTGTTTTTTCTTATTTCCTTCCTGAATAAATTTACACTCTTTAGCTTGTTTGATAGAACCCCCTAAATATACCTGTCCTTTAAGGGTATCTCCCTCTAATGTAACTATATATCCATCAAAAAAATTTGTTTGCCCGAATGTGAATAAACTTATATAAATTGTAAAGGCTAATAATAATGTTTTTTTCATTGTAAATGAATGATTTATAATCTGCAAATAGTTAATTAATATGAAATATTCAAAATTAATTCTCAAAAGAGTAAAACTTAAGAGTGTGTTAATGCTTTTAGGATTTTTTTTCATTGCCAACGTAAATTTTGCTCAAAACCGCGAACTTGAACCTGATAAGACAGTTAAAACTTCGCACGAAGTAACCATAAATGGTAAACGTATTCCATATCAAGCTACTACAGGTACTCAACCAGTATGGAATGAAGAGGGTAAGCCGGTCGCTGCTTTGTACTTTACTTATTATGAACGAACAGATATAAAAGATAAAACGACCCGGCCTTTGGTGATCTCATTTAACGGAGGCCCTGGTTCAGCTTCGGTTTGGATGCATATTGCCTATACCGGCCCTAGAATTCTGAATATTGACGATGAAGGTTATCCCGTTCAACCTTATGGAATCAAAGACAATCCAAATTCACTTCTAGATGTGGCTGATATCGTCTATGTGAATCCTGTAAATACCGCCTATTCAAGAATTATTGATCCAGAAACTCCTGGAAAAGAATTTTTTGGGGTAAATGAAGATATAAAATACCTAGCAGAATGGATTAATACGTTTGTCACACGAAATAATCGATGGCTGTCTCCGAAATATTTAATAGGTGAGAGCTATGGTACCACTCGAGTGTCTGGCCTTGCGCTGGAATTGCAAGAAAGTCAGTGGATGTATTTAAATGGCGTGGTACTAGTTTCTCCGACGGATTTGGGGATCGACCGAGCTGGGCCAATGGACGATGCACTTGCCGTACCTTATTTTACAGCAGCGGCATGGTTTCATAAAAAGTTACCTTCAGACTTACAAAAACTTGATTTACCAGAAGCCCTAACGGCCTCTGAAACCTTTACAATCAATGAATTATTGCCCAAACTGGCCTTAGGTGGATCTATCAATTCTAATGATCGTCAAAAAATGGCCGAGCGTATTTCTTATTTTTCAGGAATGAATAAAGAATATATTCTAGATCAAAATCTAAGAGTACCGGTTTCTTCATTTTGGAAAGAATTGCTACGTGAGGAAGGGTTTACTATAGGAAGATTAGATAGTCGATATCTTGGTATGGATAAAAAAGATGCTGGCGAACAACCTGATTTTAATTCGGAATTAACTTCTTGGCTTCATGCATTCACACCTGCGATTAATTATTACGTTGCAAATGAATTGAATTACAAAACGGATTTAAAATACAACGTTTTTGGTCCGGTACATCCTTGGAATCGAAGTGGAGATAATACAGGCGAAGATCTTCGTCAAGCCATGGCGGAGAATCCGTATCTTCATGTTTTGGTGCAATCGGGCTATTATGATGGTGCTTGCCAGTACTTCAACGCACAATACAATATGTGGCAAATGGATCCAGGAGGAAAGCTACAAGAAAGAATGCATTTCAAGGGATATCGATCAGGACATATGATGTATTTGAGAAATGAAGATCTTAAAACATCTAATAATGATTTGAGAGACTTTATCAAGAAAACAACTCCAGCGCCTGGAACTCCAGCGCAATACCACCGAAAATAATGTTCACTCGAAGGGCTGTATTGGCTGTTGTATTAAGTTAACTCCATATTCAAATGTCATTATAATGTTTGGCAATTAATTTGTTGTTAAATTTGTTCTAAGATTACCTGTCAAAAAAAGGTCAAGGATAAAAATTCAAAACAACAGTGCCATGAAAAAAGTAATTATTGGTTTTCTCATTCTGCTTGTAGTACTTATTGCCTCCGCAGTGGTACTTCCTGTAATTTTTAAAGACGATATCAAAGCGGCCATTGATAAAGAATTGGCAAATTCGGTGAATGCCGATGTAGTGTTTGATGTCGATGATTTTTCGCTGTCTATTTTTTCAAATTTCCCCAATATTACCGCCAGTATGAAAAATTTAGGGGTGATAAATAGAGCGCCTTTTGAGGGTGAAATCCTATTCGCAGCAGAAGAATTTAATGTTGAAATTAACCTTTCTTCCCTGCTTTTTGGTGATACGCCGGGAATAAAAGGGATTACTTTAGTAAGGCCAGTAATCAACATCAAGGTATTGGCAGATGGAGCAGCAAATTACGATATAGCTATACCTTCTGATGAAACTGAAGAGGTAACTGAGGAGGGAAGTGGAGAGTTTAGTTTCAAAATTGACCATTGGGAAGTGATTGATGGTGAGTTTGTTTACGATGATTTAACCATTCCATATTATATGAAATTAGTTGGATTGGATCATTCTGGAAGTGGCGATTTTACGCAAGATGTATTCGACCTTACCACCAATTCTCATGCGGATTCTGTTTTTGTGGGCTATGACGGTGACATGTACATCGAAGGAAAATCTGCTGACATTGAAGCAGTAATTTCAATTTCAGATGATATTTCTAAATATACCTTCAAAGAAAATAAAGCGAAAATAAATGATTTTGCCCTTTCATTCGACGGATGGTTCTTTATGGGGGCTGATTATTATGATATGGACATTACCTATGGCGCGGTGGATAACACTTTCAAAAGTTTGCTTTCCTTGATTCCTGGTATGTATACTGCTGATTTTAAAGACCTTGAAGCCGCGGGAAACCTTTCATTTAACGGTATGGTAAAAGGAAAATATACCGATACCGACATGCCGGCATTCAATGTGTCGATGCTTGTAGAGAATGGAATGTTTAAATACCCAGACCTTCCGACTGCAGTAGAAAATATCGCATTGGATATGACTATTGATAACAAAGACGGTATAATTGATAATACCTCAATTGATATAAAAAACTTTCATATGGATTTGGGGAAAAACCCTGTCGATGCGAAAATGTCAATTGCTAATCTTACCAATTACAAAACAAAAGCAAATATTAAGGCAACGCTCGACCTTTCAGAATTAAATAAAATGTTCCCAGTGGATGGGCTTGATATGAAAGGAAAATTCGCTTTGGATATGAATGCCGAAGGCACCTATGATTCAACTCTTAAAACGATGCCGACATTGGCTGGTACCATGAGTTTAAACAACGGGTATTTTAAAAGCGTTGAATTTCCTCTTCCAATCGAAGACCTTCATTTTAATACTTCCCTCGAAAATAAATCGGGGCTCATGAAAGATTTTATAGCGCGGATTACCAATTTTGCGATGGTACTTGATGGTGAGTCTTTTAATGCCGATGTGCTGTTTAAAAACTTGGATAATTATCAATGGGACATCAAGGCTGGTGGAGGAATTGACCTCGCGAAAATTACGAGTATTTTCCCTTTGGAAGGAATGGAGTTAGCCGGACATATTGTAGCTAATTTGGAAACAAAGGGAGATATGGCCGCCGTAGATGCTGAAAAGTATGATCAGTTGCCAACCTCCGGAAACATGACAATTGAAAATTTCTCATATAAGGATGTAACGCTCCCTTACGATGTGAAAATTAGTAAAGCAGAAGCTTCATTTAATCCTCAAAAACTGAATTTGACTTCATTCAATGCTACCGTTGGAAAATCTGACATGCAAATGAATGGTCAAGTCAATAATTATATTGGTTATATTTTCCATGAAAATGAGTTGCTCTCCGGAACATTTAACTTCAACTCTAACCTGCTGGATTTAAACGAGTTGATGCCGGAATCGGAAGAAACAGAAGAGACTTCTAGCGATACCACAAGTTATAGCGTCATACCGGTTCCGAAGAACATTGATTTTGTTTTGAATTCCACTATTAAGCAATTGAAGTTTATGGATTTGGATATTGATAATGCTTCCGGTGAAATAATTATCCGTGATGGTATTGTTAATATGAATGATTTGAAATTTAAAATGTTGGGAGGTAGTTTCTTAATGGCAGGCTCATATGACACTCAAGATCCTAAAGACCCCAAATATAATTACAAACTAAAAATTGATGAGCTTGGAATCAAAGAATCATTTCAAGCATTCTCTATCGTGAAAATTTTGGCGCCGGTTGCGGAAGTGATGAATGGTAAAATTTCCACCGACTTTTCCATATCAGGTGGACTGAAAGATAACTTTATGCCAAAACTGGAAACGATCACAGGTTCCGGACTTTTAAAAGTAATCCAAGCTTCGTTAGGGGATTCTCAAATTTTATCTGGCTTATCAACAGTAACAAAATTGGATGATACAAAATCAGTTTCATTAAAAGATGTAGTAATGAAGGCTTCTGTATCAGATGGAAAGTTAAAAGTGAGTCCTTTTGATGTGAAAATTGGAGAATATGCGGGGACCGTTGAAGGACAAACCGGAATTGACGGAAGCGTTGCGTATAATATTAAAATGGATGTACCCGCAGGTAAATTTGGCTCACAACTTACTTCGTTAACATCTCAGCTTGGAATGGGAGAAGTGAAAGAAGATTCTATGATTCCATTAAATATAGGAATGGGTGGAACCGTAAAAGCTCCAAAATTTCAGTTGATGGGTTCTGGCCAAAAGCAAGAAGTGAAGGAAGTGCTCGCAGATAAAGCAAAAGAAGAAGTAAAAGATGCTTCAAAAGATGCCATTAAAAATTTAACACAAGGCACCGAGGCGGGAAATGTTGTTCAAAGTTTACTTGGAAATAAAAAAGACTCAACCGCTACAGATTCAACCAAAGCGGATATCAAACAGCAGGTGGAAGATAAAGCCAAAGATGCTGTTAAAAACCTTTTGAAGAAAAAGAAAACGGGTAATTAATGCCCATTCAATAATCCTAAAAAAGGCTGTTAAATATCTTTTTAACGGCCTTTTTTTATAATTAAATTTTTTGGCACGGCAGTTGCAATATTCCTAATAAAAATGGTTCAACTTAAAAATTAGGATGATGAAAAAAATTCTACTACTGATTTTGGGAATGTCTGTTCTCGGTTTGGATGGAATAGCCCAGCATGGAAAAGGTAAGCATGGCGGGAAAGGTAAAAATACAGTTGAAGCCTATCACGGATCAAAAGGAAATAGTTACGGAAGAGACAATGGTAGAACAGTTGTAGTAGCAAGACGTACTCCAGCTCCAGTTCATCATTCTTCAACAGTTGTCGTGGCAAGAAAGCCAGTTTATTACGATAGCAGGGAACGAATAACTTATCGATATAACCCTGGAATTCGATATGTGCGCCACGTAACGATTGCTCCAAGACCTTATATCTACGTGGATATTGATTATCGCAGAGTGAAAACTACGATTGTGAGCGTAGAAGAAGTTGATCGATTAGTTGAGAATATGTACCGAGTACGCAACGATCACGATCGGTTGAATATGGCGAAAGATTTGATAAGATACCGAATGGTATATGCAGAGGATGTAGCCTATATTATTGATAACCTGGAATTCGATGAGCATCGTTTGGAGCTAGCCAAGTTTGCTTTCCGTCAAACAGTAGATAAGGAAAATTATGAAACGGTACGAAATCGTTTAGAGTATAAAGAAAATAGAAAAAATTTAGATCACTATCTCGGATTCTAGTCAATTTTGACCTTGGTGAAAGTCGCTTGGAAATATCCAAGCGGCTTTTTTTATTGCTCCTTAAATACCACATTCGTCACCGTTTGTCCTACGATGTTTAGGATAATCGGATCAATCAAATCTAAATTATCTTGCAATGTATGGTGCTGTTCTCCAAAGTAACCCCAGTTCGGGTCATACAAAACAATATCCACCGTTGGGATCTTAGCTACTTTATTCATGAATTGATGGTCGTCGGTAATTTCTCCCTTTACTTTATTTACAAACACATTACTGAAACCTAACAACTCTGCCTCGCCCCAAACACGCTCTACTACCTTAGGAGCAAAACGGCGGCTCAACCCTTCAACATGAAATTGTGATCCTCTAGCGCCTACCATATCAAGCAATATTCCGAAGAAAGCCGAATAATTTTCCTTATGCTTGTTCTTGCTCCAATACTGTGAACCCAAACACCACCAACTTTCATAGCCTTCAGGAGGAGTAATATATCCTGTTTCCACTCGCTCTCCCCAATCTTCACCATCAAATAAAATAATATCAACCCCTACATTTTTCGGTTCATTTTCTGATAGGATTCTTCCAATCTCCAATAGAACCGCTACCCCACTTGCTCCATCATTTGCGGCAATCATAGGGGTGTTTGGCTCATTCGCGTCTTTATCTGCATAAGGCCTACTATCCCAATGAGCTGCTAATAATATTCTTTTCGTTTTTTGAGGATAGTAAGAAGCAATGATGTTTCGCAAAGGGAGTTGATGCCCATCCCATGAGGATAATTCAAAAGTTTGCTCTGTTACCTCAGCTCCTTGTTTTTTGAATTTTTCTACAAGAAAATCGCCTGCCTTAACATGGGCTTCTGTCCCAGGAACACGTGACCCAAAGGATAATTGCTCCTCTACGAATGTATAAGCAGCAGATTGATTAAATGTCGGAATGAATATTTTTTCTGTGGTAATTTCAGCGCTATTCTCGACTTTTTTTTCTGGTGAAGTACATCCAATAAAAAGGGAAATGGCAAAAAGAATAAAAGCAGGTCGTTTCATAAGAAGCTCAATCACAAAATAAACAACAAATTAGCCCATAATTATTGAATAAATAAAGTTGTTTTTGGATTAATATGTGGAAAAGTGTTGCACAATCAAATGTATCGTGCTATTTTTGTGCAAAATTTGTTACTTCTACGGATAGGGGACACTAGTCCCCTTCTTTTTTATCTTAATTATTGGAAGCAATTAAAGAACATATTGAATCATTAGCCAAAGAACTTATCGACAATGAAAGTTTATTTCTTGTCGATGTAGTTGTTGCCACTGGAAAAACTAATAAAATTACTGTAATTTTAGATGGTGATGAAGGTGTTGCTATTGAAGATTGTTCATCACTAGGTAGAAAAATAGGGCATTCTCTGGAAGAAAGAGAAGAAATTGATGAGCCTTACATTCTCGAAGTAACAAGTGCGGGAGTTGATTCTCCTTTGTTAACAGATCGACAATTTATTAAAAATATAGGTCGTGATGTTAAAGTAAAAAAAGCCGATGGTAATATCATAGGCAAGTTGATCGGATATAAAGACTCTCAAATAGAGTTGGAATACAGGCCCGGAAAAAAATCACCGGTCACAAAAATGAGCCTTAACCGCTCTGAAATAGAATCAGTAGTTGTTCAAATTAGTTTTAAATAATATAATAAGATGGATGCAGCGAGCTTGATTGAATCGTTTGCGGAATTCGCAAAGCAGAAAAACATTGATCGCCCTACGATGATCAGAATACTGGAAGATGTATTCCGTACGATGATTCGTAAAAAATACGAAACGGATGATAATTTTGATATTATCATCAACGTCGATAAGGGAGACCTCGAGATCTGGAGATTCAGAGAAATTGTGGATAACAATTCAGAAGATATCTGGGATCACGATAAAATTAGCTTGAGTGAAGCGCAAGTAATTGAACCGGATTTTGAAATCGGTGAAGAAGTAGCAGAAGAAATTTTCCTAGAAGATTTTGGAAGACGAACTGTAATGACAGCTCGTCAAACACTTATTCAACGAGTGAAAGACCTGGAAAAAGATATTTTATTCCAAAAATACAAAGACTTAGTTGGAGAGATAATCAACGGCGAAGTGTATCAAGTTTTGGGAAGAGAAGTATTGTTGATTGATGCTGAAGGAAATGAAATTTCAATTCCTAAATCAGAGCAAATCCATAAAGATAGATTTAGAAAAGGAGATAGCATTCGCGCAATCGTTGATCGTGTTGAAATGGTGAACGGAAATCCTAAAATTATCTTATCACGGACATCCCCTGTTTTCTTGGAACGATTATTTGAGTCTGAAGTTCCTGAAGTGTACGATGGCCTAATTACCATTAAAAAAGTAGTTAGAGAACCAGGCGAAAGAGCTAAGGTTGCTGTTGAATCATACGACGATAGAATCGACCCAGTGGGTGCTTGCGTAGGTATGAAAGGTAGCCGAATTCACTCAATTGTACGTGAATTACAGAATGAAAATATCGATGTAATTAACTTCACTGAGAATAAAGAGTTGTATATTACACGTGCACTTAGCCCTGCAAAAATCACCAATATCAAAATTGATGAAAAGGATGGCCGAGTTTCAGTGTTCTTAAAACCAGACCAAGTGTCATTGGCAATTGGAAAAGGCGGACAAAATATCAAGCTTGCTAGCCGTTTGGTGGGTATGGAAATTGATGTGTTCCGTGAATTAGGCGACTTCGAAGAAGAAGATGTGGACTTGGAAGAATTCTCAGATGAAATTGATAGCTGGGTAATTGATGAGTTGAAAAGAATCGGTTTGGATACCGCTAAAAGCGTGTTGTTACTTAGCAGAGAAGATTTGTTGAGAAGAACTGATTTAGAAGAAGAAACAGTTGATGGAATATTAGGCATCCTGAAACAGGAGTTTGAATAGGATTTTTATAATTATCTAAAAAATAGGATATTTGGGAATGGCAGAAGAAAAAACCATGAGACTTAGTCAGGTAGCCAGGAAGTTAAACGTTGGTAGAAATACTATTTTAGACTTTTTGGTGGCCAAAGGTTTTGAAGTGGATACGAATCCAAATGCAAAAATTTCGCCTGAGCAATATACCATGCTCAGTAAGGAGTATGCTGCGTCTGCCTCTGAAAAAGAGGAAGCCCATAATCTGACCATCGGCACTAAGCATCAAGAAAATGTAGTTATCGATTCTGTTGCTCCAATGACGACGAGGATGACTCGGTCTTAATCAAAAACAGAAGAAACGAACAAAAAGAAGAAGTTCAAGAAAAACCTGTTACTGAAAAAGTTGAGGCTCCGACACATAAATTACAGGGTATTAAGGTACTCGGTAAAATAGACCTCGATAAAAAGAAAGAGGAACCAGCTCCTGTACAGGAAAAGAAAGCTGAAGTAGTGGCTCCCGTAGTGGAAAAACCTGCTGAACCGAAAAAAGAAGAGGTGGTTACACCTAAGGCAGCAGCTCCCGTAGAAGAAAAGAAAACACCTGAGCCAACACCCGTTGCTGAAGTTAAAGCTCCAGTAGTTGAAAAGCCGGCTGAAACGAAACCGGAAGTAAAACCTGTTGCTGAAAAAACGGAAGCACCAAAACAAGAGTTACCTAAAAAACCTGTTCAAAAACAGGAACCTAAAAAGGTAGAGGCTGTGAAACCAGTAGCGCCAGTGGAAGAGGAGAGCGGATTAATTGAAGCTAAGGCCGATAAACTTAAGGGTCTAAAAGTAATTGGTAAAATAGAACTTCCTACTAAAAAGGATAAAAGTAAGCCTGTTGCTAGCTCTGATGATAAAAAAGATAAGAAAAAGCGTCCGAGAAAGCGTATTGCAAAACCTAGAAGAGATCCAAGACCTGGAGGACCAGGACATCAAAATAATCCTCGCGCAGCTGCAGCAAATAAAGAAGAGCCGAACGATAAAGAAATTCAAGATAAAATCAAGGCAACTCTCGCTAAATTGAGTGGCCAAGGTAAAAAAATATCTACTTCTAAGTATCGTAAAGATAAAAGATCAGCACAAGCTGAAGCACTTGAAGAACAAGAATTAAGAGATCAGGCAGATTCTAAAATATTAAAAGTAACTGAATTTATTTCGGCTAATGATTTGGCTTCTTTAATGAATGTTTCGGTAAATGAAGTAATATCTACTTGCATGAGCCTTGGAATGTTCGTTTCAATTAACCAACGTCTCGACGCTGAAGCAATTACGATTATATCAGATGAATTTGGTTATAATGTAGAATTCATTTCTACTGATGATGAATTCATTATTAAGGAAAGTGTCGATACCGCGGAAGAATTGTCGGATCGTGCGCCAGTAGTTACCATCATGGGTCACGTTGACCACGGTAAAACTTCCCTTCTTGATTATATTAGAAAATCAAAAGTTACTGCTGATGAGGCAGGGGGAATTACCCAGCATATTGGTGCTTATGATGTAATGACCGATTCAGGTCATAAAATCGCATTCCTTGATACTCCTGGTCACGAAGCCTTTACGGCCATGCGTGCTCGTGGTGCTAAGGTGACAGATATTGTAATCATTGTGGTTGCAGCTGATGACGATGTGATGCCTCAAACGAAAGAAGCAATTAATCACGCACAAGTAGCGGGTGCTCCTATCGTAATCGCAATCAATAAAATAGATAAACCAACTGCTAACCCTGAAAAGGTGAAAGAATCTTTAGCTAGTATTAATGTATTAGTAGAAGATTGGGGTGGTAAATATCAGTGCCAAGAAATTTCTTCCAAAACAGGTCAGGGAATAGACGAACTATTAGAAAAGGTTCTTTTAGAAGCAGAATTGCTTGAATTGAAAGCAAATCCGAATAAAAATGCTTCTGGTACTGTAATTGAAGCAGAGCTAGATAAAGGTCGTGGTTACCTTGCAACCATTCTAGTTCAAACTGGAACACTTAAAAAAGGAGATATTGTCGTTGCTGGAGCTCACTACGGAAGAGTAAAAGCCATGTACGATCATATCGGTCAAAATAAAAAAGAAGCAGGCCCTTCAACACCAGTTCAAATACTTGGATTGGATGGAGCACCTCAGGCAGGGGATAAGTTTAATGTAATGGATTCCGATCGGGAAGCTCGTGAAATTGCATTAAAACGTGGTCAATTGCTTCGTGAACAAAATATAAGAACCAAGAAACACATTACTCTGGATGAAATCGGTCGTCGTTTGGCTATCGGTAACTTCAAAGAACTTAACGTAATTGTTAAAGGTGATGTGGATGGTTCGGTTGAAGCCCTTTCAGATTCGTTACTGAAATTATCTACTCCAGAAGTTCAAGTGAACATTATTCATAAAGGGGTTGGTCAAATTTCTGAATCTGATGTGCTACTAGCTTCAGCTTCTGATGCCGTGATCGTCGGCTTCCAGGTTCGTCCTTCTACTCCAGCAAAACGTATTGCTGAAACGGAAGAAATCGAAATTCGTCTTTATTCAATCATCTACGATGCAATCAACGATGTGAAAGATGCGATGGAAGGTATGCTTGATCCTGTGATGCAAGAAATCATTGTTGGTAATGTTGAAGTAAGAGAAATATTTAAAATTTCTAAAATTGGAACAGTTGCCGGTTGTATGGTAATTGATGGAAATATCAAGAAGAAAAATCCAATTCGTTTGATTAGAGACGGTATCGTAGTCTACTCTGGTCTACTCGGACAGTTGAAACGATTCAAAGAGGATGCTGCTGAAGTTAAATCTGGATTTGAATGTGGTATTAGCATCAAAAACTTTAATGACATTAAAGAAGGTGATGTTATCGAATCTTACGAAGAACAAGAAGTTCAACGGAAACTATAATAAGTTAAAACATTTTAGTGTCGATTACGTTTATTTCTGAATGTAATCGACACCTTTTTATGAAAAGAGCAAAACGATATCAGATGAAAGGAATCAGGTTAATACAATGTGTACTCATTGTAGTTGGTCTTATAATCTCATTTGAATCGGTCATCTATTTAGCTCTTTCAAATGATCATCCAATCGAATTAAGTTCTCTAGCTGATGATACCGATCAAGAAGATTCAAAGGAATTTTCTGATTGGGAAGATGATGAAGTGATTTTGCCAATAGTAAATTCATTTTTGGATGAATCAAACGCTTGGTTCGCCCTTCATAATTTTGCGTTAATTGGTTTAGTTCATTATTTGGACTCTCCTACCCCTCCTCCAGACGTTATTTAATAATTTTGCTGATGTTCATGATCAGTTTACTCTGACCTATTTTCTAGGATTCAGGTGTTTTTCCATTTGTACATTTTAATAAATTTAGATGAATAAGAAGAATTCATTATTTGGTGAATTACGTCACGATTTGCCGGCAAGTATTATTGTTTTTTTAGTGGCCGTACCACTTTGTTTAGGTATCGCAATGGCTTCAGGAGCCCCGTTATTTTCAGGTATTATTGCCGGAATAGTTGGAGGTATAGTTGTTGCTTTATTAAGCGGCTCTCCTCTTGGAGTAAGTGGGCCCGCAGCCGGTCTTGCTGTTATTGTGTTAAATTCTATTCAGGATTTAGGAGGCTTTGAAATATTTCTATTAGCCGTAGTTATTTCTGGTGTAATCCAAATTGGGTTAGGTGTGTTAAAGGCAGGGATTATTGGCTATTATTTTCCAAATTCAGTGATTAAAGGTATGCTTTCGGGTATTGGTATCATAATTATCTTAAAGCAAATTCCACACGCATTTGGTTACGATAGGGTACCAGAAGGAGAATTGGCTTTCATACAACCCGACGGCCACAATACCCTTTCCGAATTTTATTATATGTTGGAATCAGTGAGTCCCGGAGCTATTTTGGTGGCTGCTGTTTCTATGACTATTTTAATTTTGTGGGAACAAAAATTTATTAAGCGCATTCGTGCTTTCCAACTGGTACAAGGACCTCTTATCGTAGTAATTGTCGGAATAGTTTATTCACTATTATTCATGGACGATTCAGTTATAGGAATAACCGGGAAACAAATGGTTAGCCTTCCTGTACCTGATTCATTTGCTGGATTTTTAAGCCAGTTTAGTTTGCCAGATTTTAGCCATTGGAATAACCCTGATGTATACGTTGTTGCATTTACTATTGCTGTAGTTGCTAGTATGGAAACCTTACTTTGTGTCGAGGCAACTGATAAACTCGATCCTTGGAAACGTGTAACTCCTACCAATAAGGAATTGATTGCTCAAGGATCCGGAAATATCATTTCTGGTTTAATAGGAGGCCTTCCTATCACACAAGTTATTGTACGAAGTAGTGCCAATATTCAAAGTGGTGGAAGAACCAAAGCCTCTGCTTTTCTTCATGGTGTCTTGATACTTCTTTCGGCAATGCTAATTCCAAATGTTCTGAACCTGATTCCATTAGCAAGTTTGGCCGCTATTTTACTTATGGTTGGATATAAATTGGCAAAACCATCTTTATTTAAAGATATGTTACGAAAAGGTAAGTCTGAATTCATTCCATTTATAGTAACAATAGCCGGTATCTTGTTTACCGATTTATTAATGGGTATTACGCTGGGGCTAATTGTAGGTATTTTTCACATCCTGTGGAATAACTATAAAATCCCTTACCATATTCCTGAAAAAACAGACGAAAATGATCACCCGTTAATACATATACAATTGGCGGAAAATGTAAGTTTTCTTAATAAGGCTGGTTTGTTACACACATTTGAAGTGGTGCCCGATGGGTCAATAGTTAAAATTGACGCTTCAAAATCAACCTATATTCATCCTGATGTCCTGGAAATTATCGAAGATTTTAAACAAGGGGCTGTTGATCGGGAAATTACCGTTGAAATAATAGAGTTAGTAAAGAAAAAATTACCTAATCCGATTCAAAAATTTAAAAGCAATTTGAATCAAAAAAGATAATTGTTTTAAACATTTTAAACTGATAATTATGACTACTTATATAGAAACGTTCGCAGATTATTCAAAAAAAATTCAAGAACAATTAGGGCCTGATGAAGCGCTTACACTCCTTAAGGAAGGGAATAAGCGATTTTTAGAAGGGACAAACACCGAGCATGATTGGCATGAACAAATCGAAGTAACTAGCAAAGGACAATTTCCTTACGCAGTGATATTAAGTTGTATCGATTCAAGGGTGCCGGTTGAAGTAGTATTCGACCAAGGGATAGGATACGTATTTCCTGTGAGAATTGCAGGGAATTTTATCAATGATGATATACTTGGTAGTATGGAGTTCGGGTGTAAAGTAGCGGGTTCTAAGCTAGTAGTGGTGATGGGTCATACTTCATGTGGTGCAATTCAAGGTGCCTGCAACGGGGTAAAAATGGGTCATTTAACTAAAATGCTTGAAAATATTAATCCAGCGATTGAGCATGCAAAATCTGAAAATAAAAGTTGGTCTGTGGAAAATAAGGCAGATGTGGAACGCGTAGGTGAAATCAATGTGAATTTGAATATAGAGGCTATTCGAAAAAGAAGTGAAATACTCAACCAACTTGAAAAGGATGGTGAAATTAAAATTGTTGGTGCAATGTATAACGTGGCTACCGGCGGAGTCGAGTTTTATGATTAATAAGTGCTTTTAGCGGAGTGCTGTTAACCGGGGAGCAACATTTGTTGCTCCTTTTTTTATTACAAAATGGCTAAAAGTGTACGGAAAAAGGAATCTTGTTGTTCCGCATGTAGCCAATGTCCAGCGTTTTTTATAGTTAGTATTTTGCTCATCGGATACATTGATTTTATTTGTTCACGGTCGGTAGGTCGAATATAATCAGATTGATCACCTCGGATAAAATAAACCTGTTTTTCGGTAACTGATTCTTTGTAAATCTCTTTACCTACTTCTTCTATTAGGTGATTTAAAACTTTCAAATTAGCTTTCCACTTATATCCTTCCGAAGTCCTGTCTAGGTTTTTCAATAAAAATTGCCGAATGGAAGGTTGATCAACATACTCTGAAAGGATATCATCGGCTTCATTTCTTGTGGTGATGCTTGTCATTGGGATGGCAAGAAGCCCTGCTAAAATTTTTTGATGATGTACAGGATAATATCGAGGTGAAATGTCTACAATAATTAATTTATCGAAAGAGTCGGGATAACGCAGGGAATAATTCATTACCACTTTACCTCCCATGCTATGACCGATTAATACGGGGTTTTCTATGCGTTCTTCTTGAATCAATTGATAGAGATCATCAGCCAATAAATCGTAATTGAACTCTTCTGAATGAAAGGAACGCCCATGATTCCTTTGATCAACCAAATAAACAGTTCTAAATTCAGAAAGTGCTCTTCCTATACTTATCCAATTGTCAGAAGTTCCTAAAAACCCATGAAGAATTATAATGGATGGTCCTGAGCCAATTTTCGTAACTTGTAATTTCAAATGGATTAAATTAAATGGTAAGCGATGTTAGTTGATGAATGCAAGTTCGGAATGTATCTTTTATATCCAAAATAATTTCTTCTACAGATTCTAATTTAGATATGGCGGCGCTAATTTGCCCTACCTCCAATTCTCCTTCCTCTAATTCTCCTTCGAATATACCGGCCTTTGCGCGCCTTTTTCCAAGTAAGCTGATCAGTTCTTCTTTTGTAGCACCTCTTTCTTCTGCCAGTAATACCTGTTGGTAAAATGAGTTTTTTAATAACCGTACCGGAGTTATTGATTTAAGTGTGAGCGCTGTGTCACCCTCCTTACTGGCTATGATTGCTTTTTTATATAAATCATGTGCGGAAGACTCTTTTGAGGCCGCAAATCGACTCCCTATTTGTACCCCTTCAGCCCCCAAAGCAAAAGCAGCAGCCATGCTGTTACCCGATCCAATACCGCCCGCTGCTATCAACGGAATTTGTATGGCCTCCTTAACAATAGGGATCAAACACATGGTGGTGGTTTCTTCTCTACCATTATGCCCACCGGCTTCAAAACCTTCCGCAACGATGGCGTCGACCCCCGCATTCGCTGCTTTTATAGCAAATTTGGCGCTAGATACAACGTGTACAACGATTAGTCCTTCTTCTTTAAGTTTTTGCGTCCATGTAGTAGGATTACCCGCGGAGGTGAAAATGATTTTTACTCCCTCAGAAATGATTATTTCCATTAATTTCTCAATATCAGGGTAGAGTAGTGGGACGTTTACGCCAAAAGGTTTATCAGTCGCTATTTTCATTTTTTGAATGTGCTCTCTAAGCACTTCAGGATACATAGATCCAGCCCCAAGCAAACCTAAACCACCGTTGTTGCTTACCGCACTCGCCAATTTCCAACCTGAACACCACACCATCCCACCTTGTATTATGGGCAATTCAATTTCAAATAAAGAGGTAACTCGATTTTTCATTATCTAAAGATAAAAACTGTTTAGGTAACCAAAACTATAATATGTATTTTTGAAACAATCTAACTATTTTGATACCCTGTTTCAATATTTTTGTCAATTTCCCAACATGTCGCTTCAAAAAAAGTGGAATGATTATTTACTAAAGTTTCTAATTTGGAGGCTTAAACACATCAGTGACCGAAACTTTATTCTTATTGTTGGATCACTAATTGGTATTTTAAGTGGTCTTGCTGCTGTGCTCTTAAAGGTGACGGTTCATTTTATCGAGAACTTGCTAACCAGTAGCTTCGATAAACAATTGGCCAATTATTATTACCTCGCGTTTCCAATGGTGGGAATTCTACTCACTGTATTGGTCGCTAACTATTTGTTGAAGGAAAACCTGGGGCATGGAATTACCCAGATTTTGTATGATATTTCCAAACGTTCAGGGATTATCCAAAAGACCAAAATGTATTCCAGGCTAGTTACTAGTGCGCTTACCGTAGGGTTTGGAGGGTCAGTAGGGTTGGAGGCCCCAATCGTAGTGACGGGTTCGGCCATTGGTTCAAACATTAGTATTTTAGCCCATTTAGATCAGAAGAAAAGAAATATCATGATTGGCTGTGGTGCAGCTGGAGCAATATCAGCCATTTTTAACTCCCCCATTGCCGGCGTGATTTTTTGTATGGAGGTCATATTAGCCGAAGTGCGAATTTCAAACTTTGTTCCTTTGTTAATTTCTTCGGTAAGTGGATCTATTATTTCATTAATGCTTTTGGGCGATGATGTGCTGTTTTCATTCCAATTACAGGATCCATTTATCGCAGCTGATGTCCCTTATTATTTCTTTTTAGGAGTAGTAACAGGGTTGGCAAGTGTATATTTTACCCGTTTAATGTACAAAACAGAGGCGGCAATTAGAAAATTAAAATCCAATCTTAGAAGAGGAGCGATTGGAGGAGTGCTATTAGGTATTATAATATTTATATTTCCTCCAATTTATGGAGAGGGTTATAACACCATTAAGTTATTATTAAGTAATAATCCGGATACAGTCCTTCAAAATAGTTTCTTTTTTGAAAGTGGATCGAATATTCCATTGTTGGTTTTGTTTTTAGTAGCTGTAGCGTTAATCAAACCGATCGCTTCTGCGATAACCATTGGAGCGGGCGGTAGTGGAGGAATTTTTGCGCCTTCTTTATTTATTGGTGCTGTAGTAGGCTTTGCTTATGCCACAGTCGTAAATTACTTCTATGGGGCGGAAGTAATTAGTAGTTCCAACTTCACCTTAATTGGAATGTGTGGAGCAATGAGCGGTGTTTTACATGCCCCACTTACTGCAATTTTCCTTATTGCAGAGATTACAAGTGGGTATGAGCTATTTGTACCTTTAATGTTAGTGTCAGCTATTTCATACTTTACTAGTTCTATTTTTGAAAAAAATTCACTGTACACTAAGAACTTAATCGAGCGTGGGGATTTAATTCAATATGATAAAGACAGACAAGTCCTAAGTCAAATTGATATCAAGAAAATTATTGAAAAGGATTTATTAAGTATTCCTGTAGATGCCAAACTTGCTGAGTTAGTAGAGTTAGTAAAACAAAGTAAAAGAAATATATTTCCAGTTATAAATAAAAACAAGGAGCTGGTGGGTATTGTAACGTTGGATGATATTCGCGAGATTATGTTTGATGCGGAATCTCAAGAGGAAGTGGAAGTAAGCTCTCTAATGAGTGTGCCTCCTGCCTTTATTAATTCTCATGAAAATATGCAATCTGTAATGCATAAGTTCGAAATGACCAATGCTTGGAATTTACCAGTGCTCGATAATGGGCGTTACATCGGATTTGTTTCTAAATCTAGAATTTTTAGCACCTACCGCCATAAATTAAAAAGACAACAAAGTGAATAAAACCTTACACCCCAATTATGAAGATAGTTTCATGTTTTCATAAATTCAAAAAATGGGCAATAAGGCTTAATTTGAATGATTATTTACTGAAGTAAATTTTTTGGTGAGTTTTCCACATATTTCAGATTCCTTGAAATCGTTGGATAAATCACAGAAATAGCGTTTTAGACGTGTCGTTGAAATCGATGTGGAAAACTTTTTCAAAATGTGGAAAACTTTTTGTTGCTTTTTCCAAATCTGTAAAAAGGTAAAATTCCTGTTTTTTTCTTCCTTTCATTTTATGTAAAATTGGCCACCTTACATCAATTATTTAATGTGGTTAATTGAAGAAATTAATGAATGTCTTTAATTTGAAATGATATCATATTGGTTTGTAAAGCCTTTTTTAATGTTATTTAGAATTTAAATAAATAACATAAGTGTGAATTTAATAGATGTTACAACGAGTACCAAAATATTAGAATAGTTATATATTTGAAAAACTAGTCCAAAAAGAAAGGGCTTCCGTTTGGAAGCCCTT
The DNA here is from genome assembly GCA_024643485.1 of Cytophagales bacterium. Classification (GTDB taxonomy): domain Bacteria; phylum Bacteroidota; class Bacteroidia; order Cytophagales; family Cyclobacteriaceae; genus JAHEMU01. Next base: position 646 of record JAHEMU010000007.1, on the reverse strand, counting down.
TCTTTTTGGACTAGTTTTGTTTAGAATTTTACTCCAACTTCAATCCCAAAAAAGGTGTGTTGCATTTTCACATCACCACCAACATCGATTTGACTTTTAATTACGTTTAAAAAATTGCGTTGAAAAGTTAGTCCGGCAAATGCTTTTGTATTTGTACCCAAACTTAGCTCCAAGCCAGAAGCCAACAATAGCCCAGTGTCAAAAGACGACAGTTCGTCAGCAATATGCAAATTGTTATTTGAATCCAGATCATCGCCTATCTTTATATCAGCGAGCGCACCTACTTGAAAATAGACTTTCTTGTCTATAGCAACCTCGTTGGTATATAATTTGATTGAAATCGGTACTTGGACGTATTGTAGATTATACTCATCTGTATAAGAAAATTGTCCAATCCCCGTAAGTGTTGAAGTAAAATTCATTTTACGTGTGGTGTAATTAATACCAGTACTGAAAAAATAGTTTTCTGCAAACTCTAAATCCAGGAATATACCTCCAATGTATTTCAACCCACTTTTTGTATCAGTTACATCAAGTACATCTGAATTTTCTGAAACGCGGGTAAAACTCAAGCCGGGTGTTAATTTAACTCCTAAATTTACTTGAGCATGTGCTGCAACGGTCATCATTAAAAACAGACCAATTA
>JAHEMU010000233.1 GCA_024643485.1 Cytophagales bacterium | reverse complement strand
AATTTATAAAGTAAAAGAGCTTCATAGAAATTACCGTACATTTCAGTAATTTTTGCTAATCGCCAAATAAGGTAAGTGTCTTTATAGAAATTTACGATACCAAATTTAGCCACATAATCCTTCAAAAGAGGATACATGGTTTTCCAATCCTTATTCCGATTGAGTTCACTCAGGGTTTTCCACTCCTTCTCATTTCTGTAATAAGCCACCTTATTCACATTTGGAAATTCAAAAAGAGAAGATTGATAATAAGAAGACATCGTGTCAGCTACTTGAAGAGACACACTTTCCCTCCTTTTCTCGTCCTTTTTTTTAATTTGAGAAAATACATTGTCTGCAAAAAATAGACACAGACTAAATAAAACGATATGCCGTAGCTGCATACTTTAAAAAGTAGTTGCTAAATAAATTTAATTATAAAAAGATAAAATTACTAATAAATCACAATACCTTATAATTATATGCAATTTAAAACTACTTTGGCATAGGTATTGACATAGTAGGAGTGAGAAATTTTATTATATGTTTAGTGTCAATATGGCAGTTGATAATTGATTTAGTATGAGTGACCAATATAGAAGTTTATTTTTTCAGGATTTTGAAGAAGGAGAGCAGGACGATTTTATTCAATTGATAAATCCGGAGGACGAGCAGACGGCAGATCAAGATTACCCGGAAAAAATTTCCATTTTACCTCTAAAGAATACGGTTTTATTTCCAGGAGTAATTATTCCAATCACAGTGGGGAGGAAACGTTCTATTCGACTGGTTAAAAGGGCCTATAATGGAGATCGATTGATAGGGGTGGTGGCTCAAAAAAATCCGAATGATGAGGATCCGCACCCAGATGATATTTATCGCATTGGTACGGTTGCTAAGATTGTTAAAATGCTTGTTTTGCCAGATGGAAATACCACCATCATAATTCAAGGCAAAAAAAGATTTTCGATAGATAAAATAGTTAATGAGGACCCCTACATGGTTGCCAATATTTCTATTTTAAAAGAGACTTTTGTAAAAGCGAATAAAAAGGAAACCAAAGCACTCATATCTTCCCTCAAAGAAGCTGCAGCAAAAATATTAAAGTTAAACCCAGACATTCCTCAAGAAGCACAAATGGCTCTTGATAATATTCAAAGTCTAGGTTTTCTCACGCACTTCCTTTCTTCCAACTTAAATGCTGACGTAATAGAAAAGCAAGGTTTATTGGAAGAGGTTGATGGAGTAAAGCGGTCTACGCGCTTGTTAGAGCTGATGTTGAAAGAGATGCAAATGCTCGAACTCAAGTATGAAATTCAGAAAAAGGTTCATACCGATATGGACCAACAACAAAGAGACTATTTCCTAAGACAACAAATCAAAGTATTACAAGATGAGTTGGGGTACGATGGTCCGGATAAAGAAATTGCTGAATTACGGAAGAAGGCTGAAACTAAAAAATGGCCAGATAATATCGCTCAACATTTCCAAAAAGAGCTGGATAAGATTACCCGATTAAACCCGGCAGCACCGGAATATCCCGTAGCGATGAACTACGCGGAAATGATGCTTGAATTGCCGTGGAATGAGTATACCAAAGATAAATTTGATTTGGTGAAAGCTCGAAAAATTTTAGATAAGGAGCATTTTGGCTTGGAAAAAGTGAAGGACAGAATATTAGAGTATTTGGCAGTCCTGAAATTAAAAAACGATCTAAAAGGTCCTATTTTATGCTTGTACGGCCCTCCAGGCGTTGGTAAAACTTCTTTGGGACGCTCGCTTGCCAAAGCGATGGGCCGTAAATATGTCAAAATGTCATTAGGGGGTTTGCACGATGAAGCAGAAATTCGAGGTCATAGAAAGACCTATATTGGCGCAATGCCCGGAAGGATTATTCAGAATATCAAAAAAGCTCAATCTTCTAACCCAGTCTTTATTCTGGATGAAATTGATAAAGTGGCCTCGGATTTTAGAGGAGACCCTGCTTCCGCATTGCTTGAAGTGCTCGATCCTGAACAAAATCATTCCTTTGGAGATAACTACCTAGAGGTAGATTACGATTTGTCAAAGGTTATTTTTGTGGCGACTGCCAATAGTTTAGAAACCATTCACCCTGCTCTTAGAGACAGAATGGAAATTATTGAATTAAATGGATATACAGAAGACGAAAAAATTCAAATAGCCAAAAAGCATCTGATACCTAGACAACGAGAAGAACATGGGTTATCCGCTGTTCAGATGAAAATGTCGGATAAGGGAATTAAGAAGGTAATTGAAGGATATACGAGGGAGTCAGGCGTTCGGAATTTAGAACGAAATATGGCCTCTGTTGCTCGAAAAGTGGCGAAATCCGTTGCGTTAGATGAGGAGATTGCGAAAGTGATTTCCGATAAAGAAGTGATTGAAATGCTCGGTGTAGAAAGGTTCGATCACGATGCGTATGATGGAAATGAATTAGCTGGGATTGTAACTGGATTAGCGTGGACTTCCGTAGGCGGAGAGATTCTTACCATTGAATCTAGCATCAACAAAGGAAAAGGTCAATTTATCCTAAGTGGACAACTAGGCGACGTGATGAAGGAATCTGCAAAAGCAGCACTTTCATGCTTAAAAGCGAGAGCAGAGGGGTTAGATATTGATCATCGTATTTTCGACCAATACGATTTGCATATACATGTGCCTGCAGGGGCGGTTCCTAAAGATGGGCCTAGTGCCGGAATTACAATATTTACTTCGTTGGCATCGGTATTTACCCAGCGTAAAATTAAAGGCCAGTTGGCGATGACAGGCGAAATCACTCTAAGTGGAAAAGTATTGCCAGTTGGTGGGATTAAAGAAAAATTACTTGCGGCGAAAAGAGCGGGAATTAAAGAGTTGATAATGTCAGCTAAAAATAAACGCGATGTGAGTGAAATTGAAGAGCGATATTTAAAAGGACTGAAATTTCATTTCGTTTCCCGAGTAGATGAGGTAGTTGATATTGCCTTGCTGAAAGATAAGGTAAAACATTCCCTTAAAATTGAAGTGAAAGAAGAGGTTCAGAAGTAGATTTTGTATATTTATTTGTGAAAATTTCCCTACTTATTTTATTTATCATTTGCGGAGGTATAACATTTGGGCAAAATAATAGCTATCAATTGTTTACTATCAGCACAAATGCTGCTGTATCTGCATTAGGAGGGGAAGTTGTTACAGGAACCTATCATTCCATTGGTGGATGGCAAGGAAACCCGGCCTTAATTAACGATTCACTGAACCATTGGTTGGAGTTTGATTACAGCAATTATATCGCCGGATCCTCATTAGTTGGTGCTTCTTTCCTGCATAAAATAAAAAAAATACCCCTTCAGTTTAATTTGAAACATTTGGGGTATGGTGAGTTTACAGGCACCGATGATATGGGAAATGTAACCACCAATTTTTCCGCTTCGGAAGATGTTCTAAGTGTCGGCACTTCCATGACAACAGGTAATTTTTCGGGTGGACTTCAATTAAAATTTTTATCGTCGAGGCTAGATTCCTGGGTGTCGAGTGCGTTGGCCCTAGATTTAGGCGTAGTTTTTACACATCCTCAAAAGCATTTAGTCGCAGGAATGGTCATTTCGAATTTGGGCGTAGTACTTTCCAATTATACCGATACTGGTCTTAAAGCCAAAATACCACTCGATGTAAAAATTGGTGTTTCGTATAAGCCAGAAAATATGCCTTTCAGATTTACCTCAACGATTTACCAAATTGCGCCAAATCAGCGTTCATTATTATTGAAAGATAATTTGTTAGAAAGGGAACAAAAGCTTTTTGCTTTTTTAAACGCAGGAGGTGAATTTATTGTCAATGAACATTTTCAGGTGATCATGGGGTTGAATTTCAGGCAACGGTACGAAATGAAATTATCGAACGGAGCTTCGGCCGGGTTTAATTATGGATTACGATTTAAAAAATCTTCTTTCGGAATAGAGTACGGAAGAAGTTCATTTCATATTGCACAACCGACACATCAGGTATCCTTATTAGTTGACGGTCAATTATTTAATCAATTTAGTAGAAGAAATCATGAGTAAAATGGAACAATATATGACTCCCCATCAAATCGTTGCGGAGTTGGATAAATATATCATCGGGCAGCACGACGCCAAGAAAAATGTAGCCATTGCGCTGAGAAATAGGTGGAGGAGAATGAATGCAATTGAAGAATTGCAAAAGGAAATTGTTCCAAATAATATGCTAATGATTGGAGCAACAGGTGTTGGTAAAACTGAAATTGCTCGCAGATTAGCACATTTATCCGACGCCCCTTTTGTTAAGGTGGAGGCTTCAAAATTCACAGAAGTGGGGTACGTAGGGCGAGATGTCGAATCGATGGTTCGAGATTTAGTTGAGCAAGCAGTGAATATGGTGAAAGCTCAGAAAAAGGAAGAGGTGAAAGAAAAGGCCATGGAAATGGTGGAAGAGCAAATTTTGGATATTCTTATTCCGCCTATAAAAAATCAGCAAAACAAGCCTATGGGTACAAATCCACCAAATAGTGCTTCCATTGAAATACCGAATACCGATAGTGAATTGAATGAGCGAACGAGAGATAAATTCCGACAAAAAATAAGAGATAAGGAATTAGAGGATCGGAAAATTGAAATTTTGGTGAAGCAGCCTCAATCTGGCGGCGTTGGAATGATCAGTGGGGGAGCAATGGATGAAGTTTCCATGATGAATGTGCAGGAAATGATTGGTAATATGCTTCCAAAAAAGCAGAAAAAAAGAAAAGTTACCATTGCTGAGGCTAGAAAAATTCTGTTAGAGGAAGAATCAGCCAAGTTGATTGATCACGATGAAGTAAAAGAAATAGCCATTAATAAGGCTGCAAACAGTGGAATTATTTTTATAGATGAAATTGATAAAATTGCCGTTTCTTCACAAAAAGGTGGTGGCCCTGACGTGAGTAGAGAAGGCGTTCAGCGCGATTTATTGCCAATAGTCGAAGGCTCTACCGTAAATACTAAATACGGAATTATCAATACCGACCATGTCTTGTTTATCGCTGCAGGAGCCTTTCACGTTTCAAAGCCAAGCGACTTAATTC
>JAHEMU010000006.1 GCA_024643485.1 Cytophagales bacterium | reverse complement strand
TGGTTGGGAAGCCCTGGCCGTGCAAGTGTTGTACCCAGATGAATACAATGGCTGTTTTGCAGCATGTCCAGATCCCATAGATTTCCGTGCTTACACCTCGGTTAATATTTACGAAGATGAGAATGCGTATTACTACCCATCGGATTTAAAACAAGTATTGCGCCCCGGTCATAGAGATTATTTAGGCAATGTAAGCTCTTCGGTTCGAGATATGAATCATAAAGAACTTGCGCTAGGAAGTCATAGCCGCTCGGGCCAACAATTCGATATATGGGAGGCCGTATTCTCCCCTATGGGTGATGATGGATATCCAAAACCCATTTGGGATAAATACACAGGGAAAATAGACAAAGAAGTTGCTCAATACTGGATGGAAAATTATGATTTGAGGTACATTTTGGAGACCTATTGGGATCTATTAGGGCCTAAATTGGAAGGGAAAATTCATATTTATTGCGGCGATATGGACAATTACTACTTAAATAATGCCGTTTATTTGATGGAAGATTTTCTAGAAAGCACTACCGAGCCGTATTATAATGGAGAGGTAGCTTATGGCGACCGCGCTGAACATTGTTGGAATGGTGATCAGGAAAATCCAAATCATATATCCAGATTGAGATACAATTCTATGTATGTTCCTAAAATATTGGAGAGAATAAAAGCCTCTGCACCTAAAGGGGCTGATCTTACTAGTTGGCGATATTAATTCTGGTTTATTTAAAACAATAAAGGCAGCCTAAACAGCTGCCTTTATTGTTTTAAGGAAAATGTAGTTCCTTTTTATTTCTTTTTCTTTCCTTTTGAAGAGGGAGCGGGTAGCGTGCTCAATAAATCTTCATTTAATTTGATATAACCAAAATCACTTGCGGCACCTTTTGCCATTTCTAATGATTTTGTTGCAGTGGCTCTAGCTCCTTCTATGTCACCAGCAGCTTTTTGAATTTGCGCTAAAGTGTGAAGGTTCCAAAATTGATTTGCACCACCGTCAACTGCCATTTGCATCCATTCAGCAGCTTTTTTAGGATCTTTTCCTGTTTGGAAATAGTAATTCGCCGCTGCGGCATAGTTATTAGGGTTAATTTTGGTATTTCGCTCAATTGATTCCATCACTTTCGCATCAAAATTAACTACTACTGGAAGTTTGATTGAGGTACTCTCCCAAGTCATTTCGATATTAGCAGAGGTATTATCCTCACTGATGTCTGCAATATTAAAAGTCAAGGTTTCTACTTTGTGACCCAATTTAGAAGGCTTCACAGAAAAGCTTGCTACTTCTTTAGATTTATCATAACCGGCGGTATTTCCACCTAAAGATAAATCTGAGTATAACATTACACTCCATGAATCAGTACCAGGAATAGTAAATAACAAATATTCACCTGCTGCTACTTTCTTTCCTTGAATAGTAACTTCATCTTGAAAAGAAACTACGGTACCACTGTTTGCACCTGTTCTCCAAATTTGACCATTGGGAATCAAAACATCTCCTTCTCCAAAAATCGTTCTACCTTTCATTTTTGGACGGAAATAATCAATACTAATTTCAGTTAATCCAACCACAGAGCTTGCCGATCCTGCTGGACTCGGTTGTGGAGTAGCAATCTGAGCCATTGACTCAACGCTTAAAAACCCTATAAGAGCAATTGCATAAATAATACGGTACATCTGTTTCATTTTATTAAATAGTTTATTTTAATTGACAAATTATAACAATTCACTGACACATTGAAATTATCAAAGTCTTTTTATGTACGTGACGACGTCAATTTTGTTGCGAAATCACTGCTTGGAAAACGATTAATGTCTCGAACGAATGGTGAGATTAAAAGTGGTATTATAGTAGAAACAGAGGCATATCACGAAAAGGAAAGAGCCTGCCATGCTTTTGGTGGCAAGAAAACTCCTCGTACTCAAACCCTGTTTAAGGAAGGGGGAATGGCATATATCTACCTTTGTTATGGCGTTCATCATCTCTTTAACGTTGTCACTGGTCCTGAAGGAAGTGGGCAGGCAGCGTTGATCCGTGGAATTGAACCAGATTTTGAACTCGATAGCTCCATTCGTCCTAATGGACCTGGAAAACTTACTAACTACTTAGGAATTAAAACATCAATGAATGAATGTTCTTTACTTGAAAGTGATATTTGGATTGAGACGGTCGGGCCTTCTACGTTTGAGATCGTTTCCACCACGAGAATTGGCGTCGATTACGCAGGGGATGATGCATTTCTTCCATGGCGATACTACATCAAAAATAATTTATTTGTAAGTAAGTATTAACAAAAAAAGGCATCGGTAATATCCCCGATGCCTTTTTACACATTTACTTTTCAGTAATTATTTTGACTGACCGTATTTATCAGCATACTTTTTAAATAGATACTGTTGACGTCCGTCTAGCGTCACATCTCTACCATCAATAAACGCATGTGAAAGATCATTTGAACGCATATCTAACGCATCACCTTTACTCACGAAAAATGTGGCATCCTTCCCATTTTCCAAGGAACCTAAACGATCTGATATCCCCAACATTTTCGCTGGGTTCATTGTGATCAATTTAAGCGCATCTTCTTTTGTCATGCCATGAGCAACTGCCGTTCCTGCATAGAAAGGTAAGTTTCTTCCAAAACCCAACATTCCTGAATTAGACAAACTTACAGAGACTCCTTTTGCAGATAATAATGAAGCTAATTTGTATGGCAAATCATAATCATCATCCGTTCTTGGAGGTGTATCATGCGCGGAAGGCACAATCACAGGAATATTATTTTCTTTCAAGAAGTCAGCAATTAGGAGTAATTCCGTACCACTAGCTACCGCCATTCTTTTCACTCCCATTTCTTGACCGAACTTAACTGCCTCCACAACGGATTTAGCCTGTTCTGCATGAATAACCATTAATTTATCACCATTAAAAAGGCTTTGCATAGCTTCCATTTTTAAGTTTTTCTCTTTAGAAGCCAATTTGCCATACGAAACTGCATCCTGAAAAATATCAGTTAACTCAAGAATTGTTTTCTCATACGTTGGATTTGGACCATATTCAAAAGAAAAGGTATTAAAATCGAACGACCGGCGATTTTTCCCTGGCCAGTTAATATGCATGGCTACATCTGCCTTGAAAGTTGCATCTTCCCAGTTCCATCCTTCCATTTTCATCACAGAAGAATTCCCTGAAATAATACCACTACCCGGAGTCGCCTCTGCAATTAAAACACCGTTATAACGGAAGGTTGGAATAAATTCAGAATCTGTATTATACGCAATTTGCGCCCTAACATTTTGGTTGTAATCTCCTGTTTCATTTACATCCATCATCGCACCTACTGAAGACACTTCTTCAAGACCTACTGCAGTATTTGGAAGAATGAATCCAGGATATACGTGCTGTCCTGCAACGTCAACGTTTGTATAACCAGAAAGGTTAAACCCTGCGGCAGCGCCAACATAAGTAATTTTACCTTTATCGAAGGCTATTACTCCATTTTCAATTACTTGCCCTGTCCCTGTATGAATGGTACCACCCTTAAGAGCAATGGGGGTTTCCTGATCTTTAACTGGAATGGGAACTTGTGCTATCATACTGCCAACGAGCAGTAGATTCATCACTAAGAGTTGAATATATTTTAATCTCATGTTACTCGTTTTTAATATTTAGCTAAATCAGATTCTTCACCTAACACATCCTCACAGTGGAATTCTACTTGTTCAGCACTTCCTCTTCTAGCGAAGCGACCACCTGATTTTTTAACACCTTTCATTTTTTCAATTAGTCGTGCGCGTTCTTGATCAATATAAGCTCGATGCTCAAGATCTTTTTCTAAATCGAAATACACGATACCGTCAACAATGGTTTTGTCTGCTTTTGTATATACTGACAACGGATTCTCAGTCCATACCACTACGTCAGCATCTTTTCCAACTTTGATTGAACCCATTCTGTTGTTCAAGTGAAGCAATGTAGCTGGATTTAGGGTAACCATTTTAAGTGCTTCCTCCTCCGTTACTCCACCGTATTTCACAATTTTCCCTGCTTCTTGATTCAACCTTCTTATTGTTTCTTCTGAATCCGAGTTTACTGCGGTTACGACACCAGCGCGGTGCATAAGAGCTGCATTATATGGAATAGCATAACGCACTTCCCATTTATAGTTCCACCAATCGCTGAAGGTAGAAGCTCCAACACCATGTTCAGCCATGATATCCGCTACTTTATACCCCTCCAAAATGTGAGTAAAAGTATTGATTTTAAAACCGAATTGCTCGGCTACCTTCATGAGCATATTAATTTCAGACTGTACATAAGAGTGACAGCTGATAAAACGTTTGCCATTTAAAATCTCTACCATGGTTTCATTTACCAAATCTTTTCGAGGAGCCGTTGTCTTTGCTTTTTCCTTAGAAGAAAGTGCGTTATATGCTTTCCACTCCTTTTCATACTCTCTACCATTCGTGAAAGCATCTACATACACTTGCTCTACTCCCATTCTCGTTAATGGATAACGGATAGAATTTGTACTTCTTGAACGTTTCACATTTTCACCAAGAGCAAACTTGATATAGCCATCAGCTCCGGCGATTTTCATTTCTTCTGGAGCTTGCCCCCATCGAAGTTTAATCAAAGCTGACTGACCACCGATTGGATTAGCACTACCATGAAGAATTTGCAAAGCAGTAACACCACCAGCAAGCGCACGATACACGCCAACATCCTCGGAGGTAACAACATCACCAATCCTCACCATGGAGGAATTCGTTGCCACGTCATTAATCGCAGAAGCACCTAAGTGAGAGTGTTCATCAATCACCCCTGCGGTTACGTGTTTACCTGTTGCATCAATTACGCGATCCGCTTTATCACTTAAATTCTTACCTATTTTAGCGATTTTTCCGTCTTTTAAAAGCACATCTGTATTTTGAAGTACTCCATCAGACTCATTGGTCCAAACAGTCGCATTTTTAATAAGAATTGTTTGTTGTTTAGGTAATTCCTTAGAACCGTATGCAGTAAAAGGATAAATAATATCTCCCAAAGAAGGAGTTTCCTTACTTTCATTTCCTTTTTTCTTATTATCTCGTTGAACATTGGCTGTTTTTGATGCGGTCCAGCTTATCCAGCTTCCTTTCGCATTTAAGCCCTGTCCTTTAAATCCATCGCTATTAATCCATCCTGAAAGACGGTAAGTAAAGTCCGCGCCTTCGGGTTTAAAATTAACATTAACTACTTGACCTTCAATTTTTAAGGTCACTGCAGTTTTGGTTGAATCATTCACAGCTATTTCTGCGGAATGACTCCCTGGATCTCCAGAAACAGTCAAGGCATAGGATTTGCCCTCCACATTTAAATCATATTTTCCTGCATAATCTGGAGTATTTCGGTCGGAAATAATGTTTTTATCCCCTTGAATCCAGTTTTCATACATTTTAGTATCGGCATCGAATACATCACCAGAAGTAACGATAAAATTGGCCACTTTACCTTTCTCAAGTGTTCCAATACGGCCGTCCATTTTTATCAATTTCGCAGGATTCACCGTTAAGGCATTTAACGCCGCTTCTTTAGAAAGGCCATATTCCACCGATTTTCTCAAGTTTTCGAGGAAATTACTGTTATTAAAAGAAGTAATTGTGAAATTAATTCCATTTTTCTCCAAGTACGATAAGTTTGCTGGGGCTAATTCCCAATGTTTCATATCTGATAAAGAAACACGTTGAGCATCCCATGGATCATCCACATCGTAAGCCGCTGGAAAATTAACAGGGATAATCATAGAGGCATTCATTTTCTTCACTTCTGCCATTCTTTGATATTCATCACCTCCGCCTTTAATCACATACTGAACACCAAATTCATCACCTACTTTATCAGCTCGAAGGGCGGTTAACCAACCGGAAGCATCAAAGATTTGAGGTAAATTTCTATTGGCATTCCAAGCGTCTAATGACATGTCTTTGAATGGTTTTGGCGATTGAGCATCGTACCATTTTGCATCCTCATAGGTTTGTCGAAGCAACGCGATATACCCCATGGCTGAGCCTGGGTAAGATTGACGACTACTTCCTTTATCAAAACTAAAGTGATTTGCTGCTTTTTCATTTAGGGTCACTTCGTTGTCACTTCCTTTACCTAAGGTCACGAAAGTAGAAGTTCCTCGAGCAAGTCCATCCATTCGCTGTGAAAGTACAGCACCAAACCCATTTTTAATTAAAGCTGCGCCTTCTTTCTCGTCCTTGGTAAATTCCGAGTAGGCATTATATTCGCTTTTAATGGCTTCATTACCATTATAAGCACCTTTAGTTTCAGACTGAATTTGTTCAGCACCGCCAAACCCACCGCGACCTCTTCTTTCAGGTCTTGGAATCCCGTATGAGGAATACAAGTCGATAAAAGAAGGATACACATGGGTTCCGTTCATGTTAATAGCTGTATAGCCTGCTGGAATTGCAATTCCAGCACCTACCGCTTCGATTTTACCATTGCGAATAAGCATGGTTCCATTTTGAACAACGTTTGTGGCATTTACGTGAATGGTGGCATTTGTGATTGCCACTGCATTTGCCCTGTTATCCTTCACACCATTTACTGGGAATGTTTCTTGCGAAAACCCATAGAATGAAAAGGCAACAGCGATTAGTAAGAGGAGATATTTCTTCATACGCTTTTAGGTTTAAATTTATTTTAGGAAGATAAAAATAAATAAAAAACAGAAGGCATGCGTCTCCAAAATCAATTATTACATAAACGGAAAAATCAACCTAAAAACGGTGACTGATTTTAATTCCCAAATGATTTCCTCAAATCGAAAGTAGCTCTCATTTGATTAATTAACTGATTCGATTCTTTAAAATTCAAAGTTTGTTGCCCATCGGAGAGCGCTTCTTCTGGTGAATAATGCGATTCATATATAATTCCATCCGCCCCAGCGATAACACACGCCAGCGCAACCGAGGGCACATGACGTCGAATCCCAATGGCATGCGAGGGGTCTGCAATTACAGGTAAATGAGACTTTTCTTTTAATATGGGTATCGCATTGATGTCCAATGTATTTCGACTTGATCGCTCATAAGTTCTAATTCCTCGCTCACATAGCATTAAGCGTTCATTCCCAGCCGAAAACACATACTCGGCGGAATACAACAGCTCATCTACGGTTCCCGAAATTCCTCTTTTAATCAAAACTGGTTTGTCCACCTTCCCCAATTCATCTAACAAGTTGAAATTTTGGGTATTTCTTGCCCCTACCTGATAGATATCGACATAATCGTACATAGGTTCTATTTGAGAAACCTGCATCACCTCACTAATTATTTTTATACCCGCCTCTTTCGCATATTTATACCAGGTTTTCAGGCCATCAATCCCATTCCCCCTAAAACTATAAGGTGAACTTCTGGGTTTAAATACCCCTCCCCTCATAATTTTAATATTATTCTGTTTCAGGTGGTCGATGATCGCTACTATTTGCTCTTCCGATTCGATGGAACAAGGGCCAGACATGATAGTAAATTCCCCTTCACCTATTTTTATTTGATTTCCTAGGTCAATTTGAGTGGGGTTAATCCGCCACTTTCTCGAAACTAATTTATAATCATCCGACACCCGGTGTAAATCCTGGATTCCCTTCATATGGCCCAATGATCGAGGGTCAATATCGCCTTTCCCAACACCTACCAAGTAGATGTGTTCTTGGGTCTTCACTTCCGTAATATGAAAAGATAACGCCTCCGCTTTGCTAATGATTTGCTCCTTTTCCTTTGAAGTTACATCTTCTTTTAATTGAATAATCATATCCCTTTTTTTATTTCGGCAATAAAGGCCGGAATCGCTTCTGCTAAATCTTTGGCTGAAGATAATACATTTATAAATGCGCTTCCAATTATTGCTCCATTACTATATCTACATGCCTGCTTAAATGTTTCATTTGATGAAATACCAAACCCGATTAATCTGGGATTGTTTAATTTCAAGGCATTAACTCTTTCAAAATATTTTATTTGATCTTCAGAAATTCCGGATTTCGCACCGGTAATCCCTGGTGATGAAACCATATACATAAAACTGTTGGTAATATTATCCATTTCCCTAATACGATCATTTGAAGTTTGAGGGGTAATCAGAAAAATATTTGACAACCCGTTGGCTTCCATTTTTTCGCGATAATGCAAATCGTACTCTCGAGCAGGAAGATCAGGCAATATAATACCTGAAACACCTGATTCTTTACATTTTGCACAGAACACGTCCATCCCCATTCTGAGAACCGGGTTCAGATACCCCATTAAAACTACGGGAACTGTCAATTGGTCTTTAATAGATTTTAACTGTTCAAACAGAAGGTTTATGGACATTCCATTTTCCAAAGCGCGCTTGTTGGATTCTTGAATGGTAGGACCATCAGCCACAGGATCAGAATAAGGCATGCCTATTTCAATGATATCAACCCCTGCCGCTTGAAGTGACAACAAAATCGGAGCCGTATCCTCTAATCGGGGATATCCGGCGGTAAAATACACCGTTAATAAGTTATCTCTTTTTACGTTAAGCGTTTTATTTAATTTATTCATCAGTATTTCCCCCAATTTATATACGCTTCTAAATCTTTATCACCACGGCCTGATAAATTTACCACCACGACTTCATCTTTGCTGAAGTTCAACATCTTTAACGCAGCAAAGGCATGAGCAGATTCAATAGCTGGGATAATCCCTTCTTCCCGAGTCAATTCCATTCCTGCAACCATCGCCTCTTCATCAGTAGCATTTAGAAAGGTCGCCCTTCCTGTGGCAAAGAGGTGAGCGTGTTGTGGTCCAATTCCCGGATAATCGAGTCCAGCTGATATAGAATGTGGCTCAATAACCTGACCATCTTCATCCTGCATTAATAGCGTTTTACTGCCATGCAAAACGCCTGTAGAGCCCAATGCAGTGGTAGCGGCGGATCTTCCACTTTTTACACCTTCGCCTCCAGCTTCCACAGCTATCAATTCAACCTCTGGCTCATCAATAAATTCATAAAACGCACCAATGGCATTACTTCCTCCACCCACGCAGGCAATCACCTTGTTTGGCAAACCCTTTCCAGTTTTAACCATTAATTGAGCTCGTATTTCTTTACTGATGATGGATTGAAATCTGGCAACCATATCGGGATATGGATGCGGTCCTACCACTGACCCGATGATATAATGTGTATCATCTGGGTGCCCAATCCAATATCTCAACGCCTCATTTGTTGCATCTTTTAGGGTTTGACTACCCGAAGTTACTGGAATTACTTCTGCACCTAACATTTTCATCCTCTCCACATTAGGGCGCTGCCGAACTGTATCCACTTGCCCCATAAATACTTTGCACTCCATGCCCATTAAAGCGCAAACTGTTGCTGTCGCAACCCCGTGTTGACCGGCACCGGTTTCTGCAATAATTTTCTTTTTATTAAGCTTTTTAGCCAATAAAATCTGACCAATGGTATTATTTACCTTGTGTGCACCCGTGTGATTTAGATCTTCCCTTTTAATATAAATATTGGTTTGATACTTTTCACTTAATCGATTAGCAAAATACAACGGAGTGGGCCTTCCTACGTAATCGGTCAGAAGTCCTTCAAATTCCTTTTTAAATGCATCCGATTGAATTATTGACAAATAACTATTTCTCAGCTCCTCAACATTCGGAAAAAGCATTTCAGGAATAAACATCCCTCCAAACTCCCCATAATACCCGTGTTCGTCTACGTGATAATTCATCTTCCTAATTGTTTTTTCAATTCTATAATCTTCATAACATCTTTTTGGCCTGGTGAAATTTCCAAACCACTATTAAAATCCACTCCGCAAAATCCCGTTAATTTAATTCTGCCAATTGCAGGAATGTCTTCAATCTGAAGTCCACCACTCAGAAACCATGGAGTCTGAAGCGACAAATCATTCAATAATTCCCAATTAAATTTTTTTCCACTCCCCCCATAAGCAGCAGTGGAGGTATCAAACAGTAAATAATCCACTTTACCATCAAATTTCTCTGCATGGCTCAAAAAGTCATTCCCCATGCTTATTGCCTTTATTACGGTATAGCCATTACTTCTCAATTCACTGGCCATTGGTACCGACTCTTCACCATGCAATTGAATTGCATTGAGGTTCCATTCTTTTGCTATTTGGAGGACATTTTCTATTTTTTCATTAACAAACACCCCTGTTTTCTTCGCTTTTAATGGCAAATTGAACGGCGTCTTACCAACAAAGCGCTTGGACAAAGGATAAAAAATCAATCCAATAAATTCAGGTGAAACCAAACGATCGACCTCCATCGCTTGTTCTTCCGAAGTTATTCCACAAATTTTTAATAATAAGTCCATTTAATTATTCAGACTATTAATAAAGTTTTTACAAGCGATTTCCGGACTACTTTCTTGCATAAAAGCTTGGCCTATCAAAAAACCATCAAACCCATGCTGTCTCAATTTTTTCACCACCTCTGGGGAAGAAATGCCACTTTCGGCTACTTTTACTACGTTTGAAGGGATTTTTTCCGCTAAAAGAATAGAGTTTTCCAAATTAACATCAAATGTTTTTAGGTTGCGGTTATTAATTCCTACACAATCCATTTCTAACCCTTCAATTTTATTCAGTTCACTTTCGTCATGAATTTCCATCAGCACTTCCATTCCTAGGCCATGTGCAGTTGTAATAAAGTCCTTAAGCTCTTGACGGGAAAGAATGCTAGCAATTAAAAGTACTGCATCGGCTCCTGCCGACTTCGCTTCAATCAATTGATATTCATCCACAATAAATTCCTTCCGCAGAATTGGACAAAAATTATATTTCCTTGCTGTTTTTAGGTCTGCCAATGAACCCCCGAAATACTTTTCGTCTGTGAGTACTGAAAGCGCACTTGCTCCAGCCTGCATATAACCTATGGAAAGTTGCTCGACCGATACGTGACGATTTATTACTCCTTTAGAGGGTGACTTTCTTTTAATTTCGGCAATGATTCCATGCTTATCCTCCCTTAAGATATACTTTTTTAAAGAGACTGATTTCGACTCAAAGTAGACACTCTGTTCCAAAAGTCGGATGGGAATCAATGATTTTTTTTCTGCAACATATTGCTTTTTGTAATCGACAATTTCGCTTAAGATAGTATTCATCATATATAAATTAAGAAATAGAGACCGTTGTATTAGGTGATTTTATTAATTGATTAAACGTTTTTAGCGCCTTGCCTGATACCAGGCTTTCTTTTGCCAACTCCACACTTTCCTTTAAAGATTGTTGTGAAGTACAATAAAGAGCAAACCCCGCGTTGGCAATTACAGCATTATTTTGAGCAACTGTTCCCTTTCCACTTAGCACATTCATAAAAATAGTAGCCGCTTCAGAAATTGAGTCCCCGCCAAATAATGATTCAGGAGCATGCATATTTAATGACAAGTCGGAGGGTTCAAAAAACTCCTCTCCTTTATTTGAAATGGATTTGAAGGCTCCAGTGAGGGAAATTTCGTCGTACCCATCCAATGAATGGACAATGGCGAATTTTTTATCCGTTTTTTGATATAGATACCCATAAAGTCTAGCTAATTCCAGTGAAAAAACGCCTACCATTTGTTTTTTGGGGAACGTCGGGTTTACCATAGGCCCCAACATATTGAAGAATGTTTTTACTCCTAACGCTTGGCGAATGGGAGCGATATTCTTCATGGCAGGGTGGAATAACGGAGCGTGCAAAAAGCAAATTCCTGCTCGATCAAGTTCCGCGCGAAGCTTTCCTTCGTCATTGCTAAATTGGTACCCTAGATACTGCATTAAATTAGAAGACCCACAAACCGATGACACACCATTATTTCCGTGTTTTACCACTCGTTGTCCCGATGCAGCAACGACAAAAGAAGACAATGTAGAAATATTAAACGTATCCTTTCCATCGCCTCCAGTTCCACACAAATCCATCCCATCGTATTCACTTAAATCTCGCTTCACACATAAATCGAGCATAGCATCTCTAAATCCTTCCAGCTCTTCGACGGTAATATTTCGCATCATAAACACGGTAATAAAGGAAGCCATTTGGCTTTCATTATATTCACCATTAGCCAGGTTTACCAAAATAGAGTTTGCTTGCTCTCGGTTGAGTGTTTTATGTTCAATCAGATGATTGAGTATTTCTTTCATTGAATCCATTCTACTATTCGCTTAACCAGTTTTGTATTATTTCTTTCCCATATTCCGTTAAAATAGACTCAGGGTGAAATTGAAGTCCATAAATGGCATATTTTTTATGCGCTAAACCCATGATTATGCCATCATCACTTTCTGCAGTAATGGTCAAATCGGAAGGTAAGCCATCTTTGCTGACCGCCCAGGAATGGTAATGGCCAACACTAAACGTATCAGGGATACCTCTAAATAATTTACACTGTTCAGAAATTACCTTTAAATCACCTTTAATCCCATGCAGAACCGGCGATAAATTATACAACTTTGCGCCAAATGCTTCTGCAATCGCTTGGTGTCCGAGGCAAATTCCCAGTATTTTTTTTGTTGGACCGTACTTCCTTATCACGTGCATTAAATTTCCAGCTTCTTCAGGAATTCCAGGCCCAGGGCTTAGGAGTATTTTATCAAATTCCTCCACCAAATCAAGCTCAAATTTATCATTCCTAACAATTGTCAGATGATCCTGATATCCCAATTCACGTAATAAATAAACCAAGTTATACGTGAATGAATCGTAATTATCAATCACCAAAATGCGTTCTCTTTTCATATTAATTCAGCTTCCTTTAAAGCCTTTCTCAAAGCAAGTAATTTATTATTTACCTCATTTAATTCATTCGCAGGTACCGATTTGCTAACAACTCCTGCCCCTGCTTGATACATGATTTTATTTCCCTTCACCAAAAATGAACGAATCATAATGGCATGGTTAAATTCGTCATTAAACCCCATGAAACCGATGGCACCACCATAGTAGGAACGTGGAATATTTTCATATCGATCAATTAACTGCATCGCCATATGTTTTGGTGCACCCGTTAAGGTTCCTGCAGGAAACGTATCCCCCACCAATTTTAGCGGGTTTGTGCCATTTCGCAACTGACCCGTCACCTTTGAAACTAAATGAATCACGTGGCTGAAGTATTGAATTTCTTTAAACACCTCCACTTTCACTTTTTCTGAATTAACGGAAAGATCATTACGAGCGAGATCTACCAGCATGACGTGCTCGGCATTTTCCTTTTCATCAACCATCAGTTCTTCTGCCAATTGCTGGTCTGCGGCATCGTTTCCTGTTCTTTTAAAGGTTCCTGCTATTGGATGAATGCTCGCTACTTGGTTTTTAATTACAATTTGGGCTTCCGGGGAAGAACCGAAAATTTTAAAACTTCCAAAATCATAATAAAATAAATAAGGCGAAGGATTGATGCTTCTCAGCGCTCTGTAAACGTTAAAATCATCCCCTGAAAAGGTATTTTCAAATCTTCGGGAGGGCACAATTTGAAACACGTCACCACGTTGACAATGTTCAATGCATTTTTGAACCACCTCCATGAATTCATTATCGGTAAAATTAGATTGCTCCTCTGTTTTCAAATTGAAAGAATAGGAAGGAAAACCAGCATCAGAAATTAATCCAACGAACGAATCCATGTTCGATGGTTGGTCTGCCACCAAGTGTTCGTACACATGCATTTTGTTTTTAAAGTGATCAATTGCAATGACGTATTTAAAAACAGAATAGCAAATATCGGGGATGTCCGAAGTTTTATTTTGCAAATCAATATCCTCCACGTATTCCACGGATTGGTAGGACATATATCCGAATAAACCGTTTTGAATATGCCCATTCGAGTGTTGATTCGTTTTGAATTTCGATTTAAACGCATGTAAATCTGCCATCACGTCCGAAATCTCTGTTTTAGTCTCCGTTAATTGATTCGGGTACTTCACAAATAAATCCGCACCTTTAGCTTTAAAGGAGGCTATCGGGTCACAACATACGTACGAAAAGCTATTTTCTCCACCACGATTATCAGAGCTTTCCAGAAGAAAGCTATTTGCGTATTTATCCCTTAATTTCAGATAGATACTCACCGGAGTGAGTGTATCTGCCAGCAGGGTACGTTCAGTTGTTTTAAATTCTATCATAGTCATTCTTAAGCATAAAAAAAGCCCGCATGAACAGCGGGCTTATTTAGTATTTTTTTAACACAAAAAGTCTGTTCATTTATTGAGTTCCAATAAATGCCACCACCAATTCGTATTTTTTAAATTCATCTTCATTGTGTTTCAAATGTAATGAGTAGTTTTTTAATAACCAAGTATTTTATTTTTCAGCTTTAGGTTTTGCCTTTTTTGCTGCCGGCTTCTTCTCTGGGCTTGCTTCTACCTTTACAGTTGCTTTAGGTACCGCGGGCATCCCTTTTTTCTTCGGACGGCGCACGCCAAAGCTTCCATTTGAAACTTTTCCTTTTTTACTTTTTACATCTCCTTTTCCCATAGTTTTAATTTTATTAGAATGATCGATACTTAAATATACAAAGGCAATTGCTAATTACAAAGAGGACCCTTGACTAGTTGACTCATCAACTATTAATAAAATCATTTAAAAAATTGACGATAAAAAAGTATCTTATAGTATAAATTCAAAACAATGAAAGGCTCAATACTATCTATTGCAATTTCGCTTATAGTAATTATGAGCAGTTGCGCCCCTTCTTACGTCGCCAATTCCATCCACGCACCACTCTTTTCAAATAAAGGTGAATTGCAGTTGAGGGTTAACGGAGGGAGTAGTGGATTTAATCCACAGGTTTCATATGCCATCACCGAGCATTGGGGTGCGATGTTAAACGGTAGCTTCAGCGCTAATGAGGATGATTTAGGGAATAAAACTCAGGCAAATAATTTAGTCGAAATTGGAGCGGGCTATTACACGAATGTAAATGGTCGGTTTGTTTACGAAATCTTTGCTGGCATCGGGGGTGGAAATGCTTTTGGGAAAATTGATGATATAAATGGCACTCCCCAACCTGTCCTTTCCGACTTTACGCGAGTATTTATACAACCGAGCATTGGCTGGGTAGGGGAAGCTATGGACGCATCTATTTCTGCTCGTTTTGTATCTCTTGATATGAGGCCTACCATTGAAACAAATGGAATAACCTCATCTGGGTTTTTTGAGCCCGCTATTGGAGTGGGAGCAGGATTCCGATATGTCAAATTACATGTGCAATTTGGTATATCGGCACCCTTCACTCCTGAATCCCAACTAGCATTTGATTTCGTGCCAATTCTTATCAATATTGGCGCAACCGCCCGCATTGGAAGAAAGTATTATTAATTATTTCGCGTAATTAACAGCTCTCATTTCACGTATCACGGTCACTTTTATTTGTCCGGGATACTGCATGTCTTTCTCAATTTTCTGTGAAATATCAAACGACAACTGACTTGCTTTGTCATCTGTTACAGAATCTGCATCAACTAAAACCCTTAATTCTCTACCAGCTTGAATAGCATAACATTTATTTACGCCATCGAAATCAAGGGCAAGAGCTTCTAATTCTTTTAATCGTTTGATGTATTGTTCCATCACCTCACGTCTAGCACCTGGTCTAGCACCTGAAATCGCATCGCACGATTGAATAATAGGTGAGATCATAGAAGTCATTTCAATTTCATCGTGGTGGGCACCGATTGCATTACAAATTTCCGGGTGTTCTTTGTATTTCAGGGCCAATTCCATACCAATGATCGCATGGGGTTTTTCTATTTCTTCAGGGAATACCTTTCCAATATCATGAAGTAATCCGGCTCGTTTAGCATGTTTGGGGTTTAATCCAAGTTCACTTGCCATAATCGCACACAGTTTAGCAACCTCACGGCTATGCTGAAGGAGGTTTTGACCATAAGAAGATCTGAACCTCATGCGTCCTACCATTTTAATTAATTCAGGATGCAGACCGTGAATTCCCAAATCGATCACGGTTCTTTCACCAATTTCCACGATTTCGTCTTCGATATTTTTACTTGTTTTGGCAACCACCTCTTCAATTCGGGCAGGGTGAATTCTTCCATCCTGAACCAAACGGTGCAATGACAAACGTGCAATTTCTCTTCTCACCGGATCGAAGCCTGAAATGATAATTGCTTCAGGGGTATCATCCACTATTATCTCCACACCTGTTGCTGCTTCAAGGGCACGAATATTTCTACCCTCTCTACCGATAATTTTTCCTTTGATATCGTCTGATTCAATATTATAAATGGATACGCAATTTTCGATTGCGTGCTCAGTTGCAGTTCTTTGAATCGTCTGAAGCACCACCTTTTTCGCCTGTTTATTTGCGCTTAGTTTCGCTTCTTCTAGGATATCTTTAATCAGAGAAGATGCTTTGGTTTCCGCTTCATTTTTCAAAGATTCAACCAATTGTTCACGGGCCTCATCAGCAGTGAGGTTGCTTATTTTTTCTAATATAGAAACCTTTTGCTCATTGAATTTATCCAATTCAATCTTGCGTTTTCCAACCACATCGAGTTGTAGTGTAAGCTTTTCTTGCAATTCATCAAGTTCCGTTTCTTTGCGTTTTACCTTTTCAAATTCTTTGGAAAGATTTCCTTCACGCTGCTTGATTTTATTTTCATTGGCAATTATCAGATTTTTCTTTTTATTAGAATCCTCTTCAAATTCCGATTTCATCTTAAGGAATTGCTCTTTAGCCTCTAGAATTTTATCTTTTTTAAGATTGTCACCCGCTAGACGAGCTTCTTTCAAAATAGAATCTGCTTTTTCTTCTGCTTCTTTTTGAATGCGGGAGTTAGCGCCAGAAGACGCTATTTTGCTAATTATAAATCCGGCCGTGATACCTACCACACCGGCAATAATAATGTATACCATGGATTCCATACCTCTGTTTTTTATGTTTACATCAGAGGCAGATCCGCGTGACAGCTATTTAATTAATGCTTCCTGTACCATTTGATTAAGTGATCGTACTTTATTAAGGACCTCCTCATTGGATTCACCTTTTTTATCCTTCAAACCACTCATAGCGCAGTCGAAAGCGACCATAGCCAACAAGTCTTCTTTTTCTTCAATACTGAATTTATTTCGAAAGGTTCTAATTCGCTCATTCACCCAATGTGCCGCTTCCCGAACATTTTCTTCCTGCTCGGATTTGACCTTCAGCGGGTATTCCTTATTCGCTATTTTTAACCTTAATGAAAGATCACCCATGTATTAAGCTTGTTCAGCGTTATATCTATCTTCCAGATCGCCCAACCGGGCGATGCATTTATCAATAATCAGGATATTTTCATCTATCCTTTCCTTTAGCTTATCCGCATCTAATTCTGCCAGACTAATGCCTTTTACAAGTTTAGTAATTTTACTTTGATTTTGAAAGTCTTTTAGAGCCTCTTCCTGTTGCTTTATTTTATTTTGAAGAGAAATATTTTCATCTCTCAGCGTGTGTATCTCCGCCACCAGCTGTTGAATATTCCCTTCTAACTCATGTAAAGCAGTTGTTAGCTCTTGATTTTCCATCATTCTCTTATTATCGCACCTATTTGTTCTTTATAGGCATTCATTAATTTACTCATTGTTTTATCAATGACTTTATCAACAAGTGTTTTTTCTTTGTCTTGAAGGAAAAAAGAAATCGCATAAGCCTTTTGACTTTTTTCGATTTTATCCCCTTCATACACATCAAAAACTTCAATTTTCTTCAATAAATATCCGATATTTTTTTCGGCAATTGAACGAATCTGATCAAAAGATATTGTTTTATCAATCACCAAACTCAAATCGCGTTTTACTTCAGGAAATTTTGATACTTCCGAATATTGTAATTTGGCAGTATAGGTTTTAAACAATTGGTCAATATTAATTTCCGCGTAAAATACTTCTCCTTTTACCTCAAGTTTCGATGCGGCTTTCTTATTAATCTTTCCAACAGAAGCGACTAACCTATTATTTACTGTATAATTTAAGCTATAGTCATAAATTCCACCTTCACCTGGACTGGTTCCTACTTCTCCTGAAGTAATCATTTGGAACATCTTCAACAAATGGTTACTCAGATCAAAAAATGTTCCTGCTCTACCTGTTTCAATCCAGCTTCTTTGCACGTAATCGCCTGCAATAACAGCTCCTAACCACCTGTTTTCCTTGTATTTATTTTCCTTTTTATGATAAGTTTTTCCAAACTCAAAGAATTTTAAATTTTTCTGTTTGTGGCTCTGATTATAACTCACCACTTCGAGTAATTGAAACGCCAATCGCTGTCTCATCACCCCTAAATCTTCACTTAATTTATTCAGTACGACCACATCATCTTCACTTTTCAATGAAGTATCCAAGGAAGTGTATTCAGGTTTTGTTAAGGAGTTGTTCATCACCTCATAAAACCCTTGACTAATTAAATATCTTGATAAATTTTTAACCAATTCACCTTCATTTACCAAAGGAAATTCAGCGAGGTAGTCGGAACTATTTTGAGTTCCTAATTCGATTTTATTAAATCCGTAAATTCTTAAAATCTCCTCAATCACATCTGCCTCTCTTGTTACATCGACCCGATAGGCTGGCACTTTCGCGACAAACCCAACTTCAGTAATCTCCTCCGTTTCAATATCCAACGCATTGAGAATACGATGAATTTCTTGTCTTGCTATTGAAATACCAATAAGTCGATCGATGTTTTTGTATTTAACGGGTACCGGTTCGATTGAAATTTTTGAAGGGTAAATATCAACTATATCGCTCACTATTTTAGCCCCTGCAATTTCACACATCAAAACAGCTGCTCGTTTCAAAGCATAAATGGTCATTTCCGGATCACAACCACGTTCATATCGAAAAGCGGCATCTGTTTTCAATCCGTGATGTTGAGAAGTTTTTCTAACTGCATCAGCAGAAAAATATGCACTCTCTAAAAATATTCGAGTAGTATTGTTTTTTACACCCGAAGTTATTCCACCAAATACTCCAGCAATACACATCCCACCTTCTTCATTACAAATCATCAAATCAAAGGACTGTAATTTTCGTTCCGTTTCATCTAAGGTTGTGAACAGGGTATTTTGAGGTAGATTCTTAACAATTACTTTATTTCCTTTTATTTTATCCGCATCAAATGCGTGAAGTGGCTGACCCGTTTCATGTAACACATAATTGGTGATATCAACGATATTATTTATCGATTTAACCCCAATCGCTGAAAGTCTATTTTTTAACCATTGAGGTGATTCTCCCACAGTTACTCCTTCAAGAGTTAACCCTGAATAACGCGGACAAGCAGCGCTATTTTCAACAATTATTTCCGGACCTTTACCCGTTTCAGAAATTTTAAAAGCTTCCACCGATGGGAATTTCAATTCTCTGTGTAAAACTGCCTTCAAATCCCTAGCTGTACCAATGTGCGAAGCCGCATCACCTCGATTTGGTGTTAATCCAATCTCATACACCACATCATTATAGAAAGAAAAATATTCAGCCGCAGGGGTTCCATTCGCCAAATCTGTTTTCAAAACCATAATTCCTGAGTGATCATCCCCCATCCCTATTTCATCCGA
>JAHEMU010000232.1 GCA_024643485.1 Cytophagales bacterium | reverse complement strand
ATTCGATCGTTTACAAATTCACCTAGTGCACGCCCTTCTGTAATGCCATTCTCACACGCTGGCATATAATGGATTCCTCCATACAACCTACTTATCGCAGCTTCCTCTGATGCTTTGATAAAGGAAGGAAAACTTCTGGACGCTAACCCAAATTCAATCTCCGTTGAATCAGTAAATGCATAGTTTTCCCCAAATAATTTAGTCAAAGTTACCGCGGCAGCACTTGAAATTACACTATGTCCACTGGTGTATTCAGGGAAGGGTGGTGTTTGCAACACAGGTACCCAATTTTCATCAATGTGTTGATTGATATACGTTTCGGGTCGAATCAGAACACTTCGGTATTTCTCATCCCAACAGCTGATAAATGCATCCGCAAGTGCCATTGACACCCGAGCATACGCTTCCAATGATTCGGCAACATCTTTATTTTCATTTGTGCACGCTACGCGAGTAATGTTGATCCAGTGCCCACCTGGCGAGATCTTCTTGGTAGCAAACATTACATGACCTTTCACATTCATTACAAATGGATTGCAGTCCCAGAAGAATGCAATTTGGCGCTGCTCATCCGTTAGCTTATTACCAACCTCATAAACTTCCATTGCTTCTTCATAGAAAAGACTTTTCTTATCTATCGAAAATTCTGTAGGTGGAACAGGAGTAAACTGTTGAGCGCTGTCAATAACAAACGTTCTGATTTTATTCCAATGTGGTTCGATAGCATCCATATAGGCAGGTGGAGTCGGCTTCCAAGAATTATTATTATCTACTATCGTATACTTCGGAAAGGATCTGCTTTGCTTGTAATTATCCTTATCAGCCCACAGTAAGATATGCTTTGCAACTTCATCTCCATATGCAATTGAGCGATCGTAAACATCTTCAGGTATATTGGTCTCCTTAAATTCATTCAAAATACCATCATAAAAATCCTTCATTTTGTCATCTGAAAAAACGAGAGTTTTTCCAACCATTAGAATGGCTTGTACAGATGCTAGCGTATAACAATACTCCTGATTATCTTGTGGCTTCGGTGTGTCACTAAGACCATTCAATTGATTACCTAGTGTAAGAAATCGTTTGTCATGCTGAATCATAGCTTCATAACCGGCAATACTTACATACGCATAAATACGAGAGGCTACAGGTGGAGAAAAAATATCATGAACGATGACGTCTGTTACTTGCTTAATAGACCGATGTATAAAATCAGGATTCTCAGCCTTTAAACGCCAGGCACTGTCATCCATTTTTGAACATGACATACTAGCGCTAATGATGATAAAACACCAAATAAAAATTTTCTTCATTACCTTATGATAATATATTAAACAAATTTTACTATTTACGTAACGTAAATATTTCAATCGAATCGTTATTCCTAATTGCTATATAATAATCTTTATTACCACCACTAACTTTTTTCAATCCACGAACCTCACCGGTCACTTTAAATCCTGATTTAGAATTTAATGAAGGAGTGTATTTTCCATTGCCTGTTCCCAAAAACAATTGACCATAGCTTGCATCGTATCTCCCCCGTTGTACATTCACTGGATAAAAATTACCCGCTAACAAGACATCTGAATATCCATCTCTATTAAAATCTTCAATTAGCATAGAGTTGACCGCAGAAAATTGCGCAGGTTTTGGTAGTGGTTTAACTTCAAACTTCCCATTACCTAAATTCATTACTAAAGATGTGGACATGTTTTCTGCAACAAAAAGCTCAGCAGCTTTAATATCCTTTACATCAAATATATCTTTAAAAGAAGCATCTGCAAATTTATGATAGGAGAGAAATTTCTTTTTCAAATAGGGCATCTGTTTGACTATTTCATCACGTGTATGAAAGGGATATTCTACACCTTGTATAACATGCGTAAGGATTTGATCCGTACTATCGTTTTTATCGAAATCACCTACGTACATCCTTATTGGGTCGTTAACTGATGCTTTCAATTTAGAATTGAGTCCGAGATTTCCGAACACAAAATCAACATCACCATCACCATCAATATCCTGTGACGAAACGGAACTCCACCAACCCGTTGAATTCTCAAGTCCTGAGCCCATTATCTCCATTGGAGTAAGAATTCCTTTATTATTTATAAATATTGTAATCGGACTCCATTCAGCTGCGATAACCAAATCATTATCGCGATCATTATCAACATCCGCCCAAAGTGCACCTCTAACAAAACCAAAATTTAGTAGTTGAGGTGCTAGTGCTTTTGTTTGATCCGTAAAATTCCCTTTTCCATCGTTGATAAAAATATAACTATCCGGTTTCACCCCATAATGCCAAGGCGTTGAGCGAGCACCAAGAAACAAATCCAAATCGCCATCATTATCAATATCAGTGGCTTTAATACAGGAGCCTGTTAAGAATACATTTGGAATATCTGCTGCCTTTTCAAACATGCCATTTCCAGTATTGAGGTAAAGCCGAGGTCTTCTGTTTACTGATTTGTGCGTAAACTCATTTCCACCACTAAGTACTATTAGGTCATTATCACCATCAAGATCAGCATCAAAAAATAGTGCGTCAGTATCTTCGGCTACACTATCTTTTGCAATTACGGGTTGTTTTATTTCTTCAAATTTACCAACTGGTGTTTGAAGGTACACCGCTCCTGCCTTCCATTTTGCCCCACCCAAAAACAAATCGTCAAGTCCATCATTGTTAATATCACCAACAGCTGCGGCAGGTCCCTCCTCTGACATCATGTGCGGAATTAGTGGCTCGCGTACAAACTCGATGAATTGATTTTCAATATGCTGATAAGGTAATGATACCGAATCAGTAACGTTTAAAAATAACGGTTCATCATTATGAAATTGAGTATAATTAAAAACGCCCGTAGAATTCTCTTGATTTATAGTCAATTGTTGATCAATAGAAACACCCTTTAAACGTTGATATGCGCCATCATTCCAAATGATTAGCATCGAATCTACTTTAACGGCAGTACCAATTCCAAATACTAATCCAACATCAACAGAACTTTGAAAACCTCTGGTCGGCATACACTCCTGCAACTGACTTTTCCCAGCAGCATATAAAATCACTTTTGTCCCAACCCCAAATAAATTTCCTTGCTTTCCTACCAGTTTAACTTTAACAAAGTGATTGACAGCAGGCTCATTTTTTTCAATTGTTTTGTTTTCATACAAAAACGCTTCATCCTCAATATTATTTACTACCAAATCCAGATCACCATCATTATCAAAATCAGCATATGCCGAACCTTGGGAATAAGACAGTTGATTAAGTCCCCATTTACTGGCTAAATTTGAAAATGTAGAATCGCCATTATTAATGTATAGGTAATTTTGAATTTTTATTTTTGGCATTTTACTGATGTACTGCAATTCGTTATCACTCATAATGTCTGCGCCTTCAATTTTAATTCGGACTGTATCCGCAGAAGCAAAATTGATATAATCCAAATCATTAAAACGTCTTTGAATTCCATTTGCGATAAAAATATCTTTCTCACCATCCAGATCGAAATCGGCAAAAAGTGTTGACCAACTCCAATCCGTAGCTGATACACCCGCAAACATGGCAATGTCACTAAAAGTACCATCCTGATTATTGATTTGAAGTGTGTTCCTAGAAAACTGATGATTATAACCATAGCCGATCTTGAAATTATAAACATCATAGGTATCCTCCCCCATTGCAGATTTTTGAACACGAGGATCTTCTGAAAGCATGTCCATTGATACGAGATCCGGGAACAGATCATTATTAACATCAGCAAAATCAACACCCATTGTATACCGACTAGTGTGTTGCATTTGGGATTCTAACTTATCAGAGAAAGTACCATCTCCATTATTGATATATAAATAATCATTTTCATGAAAATCATTTCCAACGTAAATATCAGGCCATCCATCAAGATTCACGTCACTGACAACAACACCTAAGCCATATCCAATTACACTGTTATAAATCCCAGCTTTATCAGTAACATCGACAAACCTTCCGTTGTCATTACGAAGTAACCGATCTCCAGCTAGCGGATGATGCCCATTTCTTAAAGATGATTTGCCATAGGTGCCGTTCTTATGAACAGAATGAGTGAGGTAAAACATGTCCAGGTCACCATCTCGATCATAATCAAAAAAAGATGATTGTGTAGAAAATCCTACCAGGTCAAGTCCGAATTCGATGGATCGATCCTTGAATTTCGGAACCCCATTTTCATCATTGCCTTCATTGATAAACAATTGATTTTTACCCTTATAAATTAAGAAATCACCAAGGTAACTCACATAAATATCCAGTAGTCCATCGCTATTTACATCCGCCATTGTTACACCTGTTGACCAACCGCGAGAACCCGCCACACTTGCCTCTTCTGTAATGTCTTTAAATTTAAAATCACCTTGATTGAGATACAGTTTATTTTCATTTTGATTGGCGGTGAAATATACATCCACTAATCCATCACCATTTACATCACCCACAGCAACACCACCTCCATTATAAAAATAGAGATAGTTCAAAATATTAAATTCGACAGTTTCTGTTAACATGTTCGCAAACGTAATTCCCGATTCACTCGAAGGGACTAATCGAAAGCGCTCCTCATTTCCAGTACAACTCACCAATACCAGAAACACTACTCCAGCTAAAATACTACACCTTCTCATTTTCTAATTTTAAAGAAATTCATTGAATTATTATTTCTCACAAAAGTCAACTGCTCACCACTCCTTGTCTTCAATAATCCAATATGACGAACCTCGCCTTCAATCAGGAGCCCTGATTCTGTAGACCGGATCGCGGTAAATTTATTATAACCATGCCCTTGGAGAATTAAACCATGTAGGGCATCGTACCTTCCAACTTCTGGTTTCACTGCAAATAAATTCCCTGCCAAAACAATATCTTTATGGCTATCATTGTTAAGATCTTGAATATGGATTCCAAATACGGGAGACACTTGAGCTTCTATCGGTAAAGGAATAAGCTGAAAACCCTTCGCTGGCCCGTTGTTAATTAATAACGATGTGTTTGGCTGTTTAAATTTCAGGTGTGTTGAGTTCTCTAATAACTCAGCGGAAAAA
>JAHEMU010000231.1 GCA_024643485.1 Cytophagales bacterium | reverse complement strand
AATGCCATTGTTCTTCTACTGATGTTATCGAAATCAATAACTATTGATGATTTCTTTTCTTCTTTTTGTTCCTCCTTTGATTTTGATTTTTTCTTACTGTCGTCTGTCGATGGGTTTTCTGTTTTTATTTCTTCCTCATCACTTTTTGGTTCAAAAGGACTGATATCCTGACTACTTAAATTTACAACATAGGCAGCATATTTGGCATCAGACATAATTGCACTAGTATTAGCCCATCCGCTTCCCAAAGCCAAATTGGTACTCGCTAAAAAATAAAGATGTTTCTGATCCATATCCCAGGAAGGTGAAGTCGCGTCGGCAAATGGATCTGTAATTGCTTTAATTTGTTTAGAATTGACATTATAAAGCATGATTTGACCAAAGTTATTACTTCCAGTTTTTGAATATGCCAACCATTTACTATCTGGTGACCAAGTAATTCCCATCCCACCTCGCTGCATGTTGGTTCCTCCTATGTCAGCGGTCTCAATTGTTTTAGTGTCGATATTTACAATTCGAATTCGAACATCATCATCCACGAAAGCGATATATTGACCATCAGGTGACCAGGTCGGTTCCCAAGCCATTTTCGATTCACCGATACTGATTGATGTAGGTGGAGTAAAACCATCTTGATTTCCCATCATGATGGAATAACCCTTTCCTCCAGCATCCGAAAACCAAGCAATTTTATCGCCTTTAGGTGACCAAATTGGGTTTCTGTCTGCCGCATTTGAAGAGTTTGTTAAATTACGTGAGTCACCATTTTCAATGGGTACAGTGAAAATTTCACCTCTAGCTTCCATCACAACCCTTTTTCCATTGGGTGAAAGTGAGCTGCTGCTGATTCGATCATTCAATTTTTCCCAACGTTCCTCTGCCCATGGAAAATCTCCAATTACTTCTACATCAATTCGATTCGAAGTTTTAGAAGTGATATCCAGTGTATTTAAATATCCATCCCTTTCAAAAATCAAAATATTACCGTGCCCTTGAAGGTATTTAATATCTGTATCTTCATATTTGGTTAATTGTTCAAGCTTAGAATCAGCCGGATTATATGACCAAATATTCATTGTCCAATCACGGTCTGATAAGAAATAAATTATTCCATTTAACCAGATAGGCTTTAAATCCATTGAATTTTCAAACGGTAATAGCAATTCTTCTTGAGTTTCCTTATTCAAAATATAAAGAGGAGTATTTTGTCCGCCTTTATAATTTCTCCATTCAACATCCCAGCGATCCACTCTATCCACGATTAATTTTGTGCCATCAGAGTTATATGAAGCACGGTGTCCCCATTGGCCAGAAATCATTTTTGATGGCCCTCCTGTGACAGGCACTTCCCACAATCTATTAAAACCAGCAGGGGCAGCATCTCTAGAAGAAGCATAAAGGATATGTTTTCCATCAGGAGTCCAGTCTCTTACCAATGCTTCAGAGGGATGCCAAGTTAAACGTGTTGGCTCTCCACCTTCAATGGGGACAATATATACTGCTGAGGCACCAAACCTGTTGGATGAAAAAGCAATCGTCTTTCCATCCGGCGATATATGCGGGTCACTTTCAACAGAAGGTGTAGATGTAATGCGACGTATAACACTTGTCGTCCTATTTATGGTCCAGATATCACTACCATATGTAAATACTATAACCTGATCATTGATATCTGGTTCCCGTAATAATCGAGTAGATTGACTATTTCCGATTTGCACAAAAAACATAAAAATGATTACTAAAATAATTTGTCCAACTTCCCCTATCCTCTTCAATTCTGGTTGGGTCTGATTTGTCATAACTGTAAATTTTAATTTAGTATATACTCGATTATCTTTTTAGAAAATTTATTTAACATTAACATTCTCATCAACTTCCTTAATGAACTTAATCAACCCATTAAAATAGGTTTCTTGATCATCATACATAGCAAAATGGGCCCCATTTGGACAATGTAAGTATTGTCCATTTTGTACTTGTGTA
This sequence comes from Cytophagales bacterium, assembly GCA_024643485.1. GTDB lineage: Bacteria > Bacteroidota > Bacteroidia > Cytophagales > Cyclobacteriaceae > JAHEMU01. The sequence goes on along the minus strand of JAHEMU010000231.1, from coordinate 3,110 downwards.
GACATCCATTCCATATATTTAGGATCCATGGTGTCGTGTGCCCCTCCAATCATTAAAGTTGGTGCTGAAATTCTAGGAAGTTCTTTACTAATATCCCAGTTTTTCAATTTCGCATTTCCCACAATTCCAAATTCACTAGGCCCTTGCATGGTGACATACAATCCATTCGCCATTTTCGCGAAAGCTCTATTCACCGGGTCTGGCCATTGGTCTAAGGGCATATGAAGCACATGTTCTGGGTAATAATGATTAAAAATGAGCTCAATGTATCTGGGATTTGCATAATCTTCTTTCGCTTCAAAGTCTCTTATTTCCTTTAGTACTTCTGGATCCAACTGAGGGCCTAACACTTCCACTGCATATTTATTGTATTCAGGTACCGAAGCCATCATATTGGAAACAATCAATCCTTTCAAGTTTTCCTGATATTTTAAAGCATATTCCATAGCTAAAATACCACCCCACGAGCTTCCTAGTAAGTAAAAATTGTCCTTATTTAATCCCAAGGCCTTCCTAACTTGTTCTACTTCATCTACATATCGCTCTACCGTCCATAAACTACTGTCATTCGGTTGATCACTATAGGCAGATTCAAGTTGATCATAATAATAATATTCAATTTCAGCATGTGGAAAATAGGAGTCAAAGGCCTCAAAATATTCATGAGTCGCCCCAGGTCCACCGTGAAGCAGTAATACCTTCATTTTTGGGTTATTACCAATCCGTTTTGTCCAGACTTTAAACTCACCCTTTGGAGTATTTATCGGAATCATTTGAACTCCGCCGCTCAGCTTATCAGGCAAATCGGTATAATCATAATATGACGAAGGAGAAACAGTAGTATGTACTTCCTTTTCTTCATTTTGATTACAGCTGATGGCAATAGAAGCAATAATTATTAGACTGAGGTATTTATTCATTTGTTGAATGATTAATTTAAATCAATTAATTTTCAACAATATAAAAATTTAAGACCAAAAAGTATTCTCTTTTGAACCAAGAATTAAAGTCCAATAAATGGTTTTTATAGATTTTACAATGGGGAAACCGGAGATAACCTACCTGCTTTTAGAAACCGCTGTTTATAGTAATTTGATTTATCATAATCGTCTATTATGATGCCTCGGGAACAACTATGCATCATTTTTATTGAATTCTCATTCACTTCCACCACCATAGAAACGTGGGATACGGTCCTGTCAGACAGATTTCGTCCTTTAAAGAATAAAAAATCACCCTTTTGAATTTGGTTTAAATCTACCCCTTGAGTTTGGTTAAATAAAGAGCGTGATGACCTGGGTAAATGAACGTTGAATTTTGAATACAAAAACGCAAGATATCCCGAACAGTCTAAAGGCCAAGGCACATTTGTTTTGTATTTATAGGGCTTCCCCAAATAGGTTTTACCTAAAGCAATCACACTATCAACGACGGAGAAGGTGGTGAATATTTCTGAAGAATGTTCTAAATCAAGTATAGAATGCGAATCGATTTCGAATTGAAATTTAGAAAATTGCGCATTTACACCGGAGGTACTGACAAAAAAAGTGATCCCAACTAGATAAAAAACCCACTTATTACGCATATAATAAAATAAAGTACTTCAAATAAAGACTCTTCACAACTCTACAAATTGTGTGCCTGTTTCTTATTTTTCAACCGGCAATTTATAAATTAATTCAACTATACCTGAAGAATGTGAAATGCAGGTGTTCAAACTCAACAGTGACTCTACCGGTAATTCCTCAAATAAATCAATACCACTAGGTAGAATATATGGCATCATAAATATTCGAATTTCATCAATTAAGCCATTATTTAACAGAAAAGTATTTGTCTTTCCACCACCTATCAGCCAGATATCAGCTTCTTCATTCTCTTTTAAATTCTTAACAAATTCTAAATGATTGCTGGAAATAAATTTCACCTTTTCATTATCTGTGAGGTTTGATTTAGAGGTTAATACATAATTGGTAGTTGCTGTATAAGGAAAAGGCACATTCCAACTTTCCACTAGCGCATAAGTAGAATATCCTTGAATTGTAAATTTGACTGAATTGTAAAAATCGTAATATCCATAATCCGAATTTTCTGGATTTGGAATTACATCCAACCAATCTACTCCTCCATTTTCTCTAGCAATTTTACCATTTAGGCTCATTGCGATATACAGCTTAATTTTACTCATTTATTTGAATATTGTGATTTTAATAGATAAATCCTCCAAACTATTGATTGGCTAACCTAGTTTAATTATAATCGAAACGGTAATTTAGCAAATTAGCTTTATCAGGTAGAGTCCTTTTGAAATTTTATCTAACTTGTTACAACTATCGTTTCAATATTAATAATTACCCTCGATTACAAAATGAAGAATTCCTCTTTTAATCCAAGAATCATTCGTAGTGGTTGTACTTTTCTAATGATATTAACTTGTTTTATTAGTATCACCGCAAATAGTCAGACTCCATCTGATTCATATCAACAGATGGTCAAATTATTTAAAGAATGGAGAGTATTTGAAGTTCCACCTTCATTAAACGGGGCACCCGATTATACAAAATCCACCTTCACTGAGCGATATCAGGGTAATTACCAACAGTTGAAATCTGAATTTTCTCAACTTGACACAACTCGTTGGAATCTTACCCAGAAAGCAGATTGGTATATTCTTTCAGCAGAATTGAATGGATTTGACTTTAATTATCGCGTTCTCAAGCCGTGGGAAAGAGACCCAGCATTTTATAAGGTCATTTGGATGGAACGCAGTGATGTACCTGCACACGAAGGTCCTACTAATCACGGAATAATCGATATTTGGAACTACCACTTTCCGTTATCCAAAACAGATGAAAAATCGCTAATAGATGGCTTGAATTCAATCCCTTCTTTTTACGAGCAAGCAAAAGAAAATCTGACTGGAAATGCAAGAGAGTTATGGATTGCTGGAATTAGGGATATCAGACAACAAAAATCTGATTTATCCGAAATATTAAAAATGGCTGGGGACAAACCATCAAAAAAGCTTAAACAGAGCATTGAACAAAGTGTAGCTGCCACAGAAAACCTAGTACTCTGGTTGGAATCTCAGATACCAAATAAAACCGGCC
>JAHEMU010000230.1 GCA_024643485.1 Cytophagales bacterium | reverse complement strand
GCTCTTAAACAATTCTTTATGGATGCTGATTGGGGAGACCTTGATTACTTATTTATCGATTTACCTCCGGGCACTAGTGACATCCATCTTACCTTGGTTCAAACGGTACCTGTTACAGGTGCAGTGGTGGTAACCACTCCTCAAAAAGTTGCTCTAGCAGATGCTCAAAAAGGAGTTGCGATGTTCAGACAGCCACAAATCGATGTTCCTATATTGGGAATTGTTGAAAACATGGCCTATTTTGTTCCTGAAGAATTACCTGATAACAAGTATTATATCTTTGGTGAAAATGGAGGTAAATTATTTGCTGAAAAAGAACAAGTAGAATTACTGGGACAAATTCCGATTTATATGAGTATTCGCGAAGGAGCGGACTCTGGTTATCCTGCGGTGCTTAAAGATGGTCCAGCAGGCGAAGCATTTAGACTTCTTGCTAAAAACGTTGCACAACAGGTAGCAATCCGGAATGCATCCCATGATAAAACCAAAATTGTTGAAGTAAATTAATGGGTTACTTGATATTCAAATAGTCCTATATACATTAAATTAATAATGGTAAATAATTACAAAAGTAAGGTGTTGAAATATTGCTTTACAGCCACATTTTTGTGGTTATTTACCTTTTTTGCTCAAGGTCAACGATGCTATACATTTGAAAATGAGCAATCAAAAATAAATGCTGAATTTCGAGAAGCACAGTTTGAAGATTGGCTAGAACAATTGAAAGTGCGCCGAACTTCCTTGCAATCAAGAACTGAAACAGGAACTCTCACTGTACCCGTTGTGGTTCACATCATTCATAATGGCGAACCTATTGGGACAGGCATTAACCTGAGCAATGAACAAATATTATCTCAAATTCAGGTAATAAATGAAGATTTTAGTCGTACTAATCCAGACAAATCTAATACCGCCGCTGAATTTCTTTCCGTAGCTTCAAATCCAGATATTCAATTTGTTTTGGCTAAACAGAGCCCTGAAGGAGTTGCATCATCAGGAATTGTACGAGTTAAAGGCTCAAGGTCTTCCTATAATTGGTCTGAAAAGACATTAATGAAATCAGAGAGTTATTGGCCTGCAGAGGATTATTTGAATATATGGGTCGCGGATTTAGTAGGCCCTAATGGGACTAACTTACTTGGCTACGCCGAATATCCAATTTCGAATTTAAGCGGATTAGAATCGGCTACTGATAATCGATTAACTGATGGAGTTGCCATTGATTATACTGTTTTTGGTAGTAAGCTTATTTACCCAGATGGCTTTTACAATTCAAAATATGAGCGAGGAAGAACTCTTACTCATGAATTGGGTCATTTTTTTGGACTTAGGCATATCTGGGGTGATCAAGGGATATGCGGAGCCACTGATTATTGTAACGACACTCCAGATCAATTGAACAGCACAACGGGTTGCCCCAGCACAAAAGCCTCCTGTAGTTCTAACGATATGTTTCAAAATTTCATGGATTATACCAATGACGTTTGTATGAACATATTTACGGCAGATCAAACATTCAGAATGCGAACCGTATTGGAAAATAGTCCACGCCGACTTTCACTAACCTCCTCTTTCGCTTTAAATGACCCTATAATATTTGATTTTGATGCAGGAATAGTTTCCATCCTTTCCCCTAAAGAAAATGCTTGTTCAATAGATTTAAACCCAGAAATTCAGCTAAAGAATTACGGAAATAATTCAATTTCAACTGTTCGCGTTCAATTAAAAGTGGATGGTGTATTAAATCAAGACAAAACTTTTAGTACCAATCTAGGATTTTTACAATCCGCCCCTTTTTCATTCGATCCTGTACCGTCACAAGGAAGCAATTCTCTTCTTTTAGAATTTGAGGTTCTTTCAGTAAATGGGCAAGCAGATCAACGCAGTTTAACAAATAAGGCCTCTGTTAACACTTCACTACAAACAATTCTAGGCACCTCTTTTCCAAATCCCTACGAATTGACATTCGAAAACGGGTTAGAAAATTGGAAAATAAACAACCCAGACAATAATATAACTTGGAACATTCAAGATGTTATAAATGGCCAAAATGGTAACAAATCATTGTCTGTTAACCATTACAATTATGAAACCATTGGAGAAAACGATTGGTTACTTAGCCCTGTAATTGATTTTAGTGCAGCAAGCGCTCCTTTTCTATCTTTTGATGTTTCATATGCAAACTATCCGGGTTCAGATGGCGAAGGATTACTTGTTGGGCTTATTACCAATTGCGAAAACAATTTACAGCTGATCGATACCGTATATTTTCAATCTGGTGCACAGTTAGCAACGGTACCCTCTACCTCGTCTTCCTTTTCTCCAGGTTCTCAAAATGACTGGCGAAGCGAGCTATTTCTGGATTTAAGTAAATATAAAAATTCAGGACCTGTTCAACTCGCTTTTATTTCTACCAATGCCTTTGGAAATAATTTGTATCTAGATAATATATCCATCACCACCGAGTCGAGTTTGGATATCGCAGTTACAGATATACAACAAGTTGGACCTATCACGTGTAAATCTGATTTAAAACCTGTTGTAATTGTCACAAATCGAGGAACTGATTTGATAAATAGCCTTGAAATAGAAGTGACTCTCGATAATCGACCTACCCTTTTTGCCTCTGTTGATAACCTCAACCTTGCATCTGGCGAATCCATCGAATTGAAAGGATTAACATTTTCTCAATTAAATGATGGTGCTCATCAATATACCATTAAAGTTATTGGAGTTAATGAAACCAACGACGACAACCTATCCAATAATGAAATTTCAAATTCCTTTATTGTCGATTCCGAACAAGGAACACTTCCGTTTCGCGAAAACTTCAATACTTCAGGAAGTATTGAATGGAAAGAATATTTGGATGAAGGGGCCTCAATTTGGTCACAATCCTTTGAAAACACGAATGGATTTTATGGTATTGAAAATTATAATCAATCCCATACGGGTGAATACTCCTGGCTAATCAGCCCCGTATTAAAATTTGAATCTTTCGATAAAGGCAGATTGTTTTTTGATGTTGCTTATAGTCCAGGAATTTCAAAATCTGAGGAATTAGAATTAGTAAAAATGGATGTTTGTGGTTCAGGGAATCCCGAAATATTATTTACTTGGAAAGGTGGAAACCTGAATACGGTGAGCTATGTACAAAATTATTTTCCTGCCAATGATGATTGGATAAATAAGTCTGCTTTGGTCTCAGAATCATCCTTTCCGTCAAAAGAGGGATTTAGATTGGCTTTACGCGTTAAAAACAAGGGTGGAAATAACCTTTATATTGATAATCTAGCCTTTTTTGCGGGTGAAAGTCCCACTCCATTTATAGGTGAGGAATACCTTAGTGGACCATTCCCAAATCCGGCCGATGGATCATTTAACTTGAGTTTTAATTTACCTGAGGCTGAAGTTACTCAGATTCAGATCATCAACAACAAGGGCCAATTGGTTTTAAATCAAATCGAAAATAATGTACTTAATCAAACCTTTAATTATCCTTTGGACCAATACCCATCGGGTGTATATCATATAATAATTAAAGGAAAAACATTCCTATATAACAAACGTTTAGTGGTTCGTCACTAATTTATTCTCCTTATATTTGATGAATTAAAGTTTCCTGAAAAGAATGAAAAAAATAGCGATATTATTTGGCGGAAAATCTGTAGAGCATGCAGTTTCAATAAATTCCGCTAAAAATGTATTTCAATACATGGACCGTTCAAAATTTTCCCCTATTCTGATCTACATCAGCAGAAGTGGATTATGGAAAATGGTATCAGATTTTTCAGAAGCTAAAAACGGGGGTGGTGAAGATATCTCGATTCAAATGGCCCCTGAGATTTCCATTACATGTAACGGTTCTAAAATGGAAATCGACCTTTTCTTTCCTTTGGTACACGGGACAAATGGAGAAGATGGCAGTTTGCAAGGAATGTTAAATGCCTTGGACTTCCCCTATATAGGCTGCGGTATTCTTGGTTCTGCAGTGAATATGAGTAAATTAACCACTAAAAAAATCTTAAAATCTTCTGGACTCCCCGTTAACAAATTCATCAGTTTTCATCGTTCTGAACGCAAAAAAATTACTTTTGCTGAGGTAGAACGCACTCTTGGCCTTCCATTTATGGTGAAATCTGCCAATTTGGGATCTTCGGTGGGAATAAATAAAGTGAATAAAGCCTCAGAGTTTGATTTTGCAGTTGAAGAAGCTTTTAAATTTGACCATAGGTTAATTTTTGAAGAATTTGTTAAAGGCAGGGAAATTGAATGTGCAGTATTGGGCAATGAATCACCGGAAGCTTCAAATCCTGGCGAAATTATTATAGCTGGGAATTACGAATTTTATGATTTTAAAGCTAAATATGTAGATGCTGACGCGGTATCCATCAAAGTTCCGGCTGTATTAGACAAAGAAACGACCCTTAAAATAAGAGAAGTTTGCACAAAAGCATATGTTGCTTTAGAATGTGAAGACTTTGCGCGGGTTGATTTATTCGTTACCGACGACAACGATATTTATGTAAATGAAATTAATACTATCCCTGGATTCACAAACAGCAGTATGTTTCCAATGATGTGGAAAGAAAGAGGGATTTCATTTGAAAATTTGATCACACGCCTGATAGAATTGGCATTTAATCGACATGAACTATTAAAAACCAACAACACTGATTATTTTAGTGAATTGGATAACTGATAAATTATGAATTCATCAACTTTGAAGGGGTTATTAATCCATTTAGCAATTATAATAAGTATAATTACCTTGGTGATAACCATTTATTTTTATGGATTTCTTCCATCCACTACAAACCACGGCGAAACAATCACAGTACCAGATCTAATAGACAAAAATATTGGAGATATGGAGTCGGAGTTAATAGAAAGGGGCTTAACATTTGAAGTTTCAGACTCCGTTTACACTTCAAAGTACCCGCCTTTAACTATCATCAATCAATTCCCTAGACCCTTTTCTAAAGTAAAGGAAGGAAGGAAGATTTTCTTGACAGTAAACAGAAAAGCTCCTCCAATGGTGAAATTACCTGAAATTACAGATAAATCAATTCGTCATATTCGTGCTATTTTTGAAAATTTAGATATAAAAATAAACAAATTGATTCCGCGTCCCGGTCCAAATCAAGGG
>JAHEMU010000229.1 GCA_024643485.1 Cytophagales bacterium | reverse complement strand
TGGTTCGCAGGGCTTACACTAATATTTCCGTAAGGAAGAATATTAAATTGCCCCCAACCGTCTTTATTATAAACTGCTTTAAACATATGATCGCTATACAATTTCCCGAATTGCACATTATCCAAATCAAGCTGATTGATTCGTGATTGATCAATTTTATCTACTTTTATTGTTAACTCGCCCACCATTTAATCTCTTTTACACAAAATTAAAAAAATCATTCAGACTTTCCCCCACAATTAGGATTTACTAATCAAATTTCCCAATGCCATTCTGAATGATTTTTCATAATGCAAGGTCAACTTAGACCAATCGTACTCTTCAGAAAGGTCTTCTGATTTATTTCTAAGCACCATTCGGTCACGCCTCGAACGCCCCACGAAATCGAACATGGTTTGAGCCAAGTCTTCAATGGCTTCTTTATCCGTTTTTTTAAGTCGCTGTAAAATATATACCCCACGATCTTCATGATTCTTAATATTCTCCACCACATGAGCACCAAAGCCACTTAAATCAGAGGTAATCGTAGGCACTCCTAATGCGATACTTTCTAAAGGAGTATATCCCCAAGGTTCATAATAACTAGGAAAAATCCCTAAATGGCACCCGCGAACAAAGTCGCTGTATTCGATTCCAAATAACGGATTAGTGGGATTGATAAAATCTGGATGATAAACCACTTTCACTTTATCGTCTGGACTATTGATCATATTATTTTGCCTTAAATAACTCAGAACTTCATCTTTTGCGTCATCCACCAAGTTATGAGTAACAATAATTGGCCACTTATCTCCTTTCCAACTTTGGATCGTTCTTCTAAATCGCAATTTCCAATAATCATCAACCATTTGATTTAAATCGGGTATTCGGTGATCATTGTGGCTACTTGCGGCTACACTAAACAGCTTTTTACCTATTTGTTTAGTAATTTCTTCACAATTCTTTCGGATTTCGCCCATCACACCACGCGAGTGCAACACTTCAGGGTTTATAGACCAAACGGGTCGTTTTGTTATTATAAACATAACGACAGTCATATCTGAACCCGCCTTTTTTAATTTTTTATTTAAGAGTTTTAAGGCCTCCAAAGTGATGTCATATCCTTTGTTCAGATATTCGAAACGTCCACTAGTAAAGAAATACATCACTTTATCCAAATTAAACGAATAGCTTTGAAAAAAGTGCCCCATTACGAACTCATGGATTTCTTCTTTAAATTTTTGATGCAAATTCTGCACTTTATGATACGCCAAAAACCGATTGATATTCAATCCATTTGGTAATAAAATATCAGGATTTCTACCCACTAAATGCCGGCATTCCATTGCCGTTATTTCACTTACCGTAGTGAAAACTGTCGATAACTCCGCTGCTTTCCGTTCAATTTGAACCATTGACGAAATATTATAATGATCGGCCTCCTTTTGCCAATCATATTTATCCATTTGATGGTAAAATTCCGTATCATTCATCGCCAAATACCTTCCCAACAAAGTGGCGTGAGTAGTAAATACGGTGCGTAAAGGATGTTTTAATTTATTGAGATTTAATATAGGTAAAACACTCATCCACTCATGAAATTGAGCCACAATTGGAGTTTTTACCGTGTTTTTCTTAATCAGCTGTTTGAATAATTCCGTCGCAACATCCGCAAACCCCAGCACCTGGTTATATAGGTCATCGTGCTCTCTTTTCGGAATTCCAAAATTCTTACTAAGCTCATCTTTAATTTCATTTAAACGATAAAATGCGTCATGTGGATCTAACAGAATAACTTGTGGACGACCCATCACGAGCCATCTTCCGTACTTCACCTTGTAGCCTTTTTTCCTCAACGCAACGACCGCTTTAAAAAATATATTATCGGCTTTTTGTATATCTTCAAACTCGGCATTTATCTCTTTACCTAATAAAGGCCCTAATAAACAATAGTTATCTCCCCATTTTTCAATCATTGTAGGGATTTTAGACCTAATTACGGTATATATCCCGCCAACTTGGTTACAAACCTCCCAGGCAGATTCCACTAAATACGTTTGATGCAATTTCGGTTTTGCAACTGATATAACTTCCTTTCCCTCTACTTTTCCTTCTACCTTTCCCTCTACTTTTTCCTTTTTCATAAAGCCAAAATCAATGGTGATATTTCATTGAGAATTAAATTAGTAGTTTTAAAGGAATACTCATTATAAAACGACTACAAATATTATTTCATAATTAAAAAAAAAGGGTTAAAGCATTGCCATCGGAGCAATTACCTTAACCCTTCCTCATTTATATACCTTATTTCTTTACAGGTACTGGTTCGTATTCTTCAAATGGATTTAAGTCTAATTTCAACATTTCTGTTTTATAAGCAGACCAATCATTGGCGAAAAATTCGTTGATTTTCTCTATCACCGCATTCACTTTTTCTTCTGCTTGCTTCATCAGGCGTTGCTCCGTACTTCCCGGCACTCCTTCACAGGAATCAATATATCGAGACGCTCTAAAGAGGTAGGTGGTTACCGTTGGATCTGGACTTCTAAAGATCCCCTGAACATCACTTTCTTTACCGAACACTTCATCCAATAACAGATCGATCTTTTCTTTGGTCCCTTTGTTTAAATCCTTGGCAGCTTTAAATTCGTCTCCTTTTTTATCTTTCAATTTACCAGAATACTCATTTACAATTTTTAACGATTCACTCAAGCTTTTAGTCGCTTTGGTTAAATTGGTAGACAATTCCTCCAATTCTTTAAGAGCGTCGTATTTGGCCTTTAATTCATTGGGAGCATATTGTACTCGAGGATCGGCCTTAACTTCAATTTGAGTTTGTGCTGTTTCTCCACCAAATGAAACTTTTACTTGGTAAGTTCCCGGTAAAACGGTTACTCCTCCTGGCTCAAATCGTCTATTTCCCCCTCCTGCTCTTCTTGAAGGCCTTGGCGCACCTTTTTCATCCATTCTCCAATAGATTTTATACAATCCGTCTTTCTCTGGCGCTTTAAATTTAATGGTTCTTATCACCTCTGCTTGCGCATTAAGTATGTCTACGAATACGGAGTCTGCCTTTGGTTTGTCCTTATTCTCCACTACCGCTGCTGGCTCAGGCTCTTTCCCTTTCTTTCCTTTTTTGGTTGAAGCGACTACAGGCGGGGGTGGAGGTGTTCTATTGATGGAATATGAAATTTGTGCTCCACTTGGTCTATTTTCACCTTGAAACATCTCATTTCCAGGGAATCTAGCCCCTTCTGGTTGTTGTGATTCTGAAATAATAGCCACCGGAGGACTGTATACGTGTACTACTTTATTGAGTAAGTGACCACCTTGACCTGCTATTTCTCTTAAAGGTCGAATATCATCTAATATCCACGCAGCTCTTCCAAAAGTACCAATAACCAAATCGTGTTCCCTTGGATGAATAACCAAGTCCAAAGTAGGAACCGTTGGATATCCATTGGTCCATTTTGTCCAGTTTTTCCCTTCATCCACACTTACATACAATCCATTTTCTGAACCTAAGAATAATAGATTTTTTTCAATAGGATCCTGAACTACAGCATGTAAAAAACCAGATATACTGTTTTCATTTACCAGATTTTCCCACGTTTTCCCAAAATCTCGAGTGCGGAATAAATATGGTTTAAAATCAAATAGGCGATAATTATTTACCACCACATACGCTTCACCTGCATTATATTTTGAAGCTCGAATTTGAGGAATCCATGCACCTTTTGGCATATTTGTATTGCCACTTAACTCCGTCCATGTTTTACCACCATCTTGTGTTAATTGTAATTTTCCATCATCTGTACCTACCCAAATTACATCCTTTTTAACCGGACTTGGTTCTATTGCAATAATCGTAGTATAATTTTCAGCTCCCGTTGCATCGAGTGTTAAACCTCCACTTAAGTGTTGCTTTTGTTTTTCCGGATCATTGGTTGTCAAATCCTTACTAATGATTTCCCACGTCTTTCCTTTGTCTAAGCTTTTATGTACAAATTGTGAACCGTAATAAATCGTTGAATTATCAAATGGATCTTGTGCGATTGCAGCGTTCCAATTAAACCTCAATTGAGTATCAGCATCGGGGTGCGTCGGTTGTATAAAGTTTACACGACCTGTTTCCAAATCATACCTTCCCACATTTCCCTGTTGTGACATTGCGTAACCAAAACGGCTATCATCAGGATCTGGAACCACATCAAATCCATCACCAAACATTACCTCTTGCCAGTATGAATTACGGATTCCTTGATTTCGCAGCACATAAGCCGGACCAGCCCACGAGCCATTATCTTGCATTCCGCCATACACATTATAGGGGTAATCCATATCCGCATTGATATGGTAAAACTGGGCTACGGGGATATTATCCACAAATCTCCATGTTTTACCTCTATCGTGAGTAATATTCATTCCGCCATCATTTCCATCGATCATAAAATCACTATTTTCAGGATGGATCCAGAATGCATGGTGGTCGGGATGTATTTGTGAGTAATTCACCAGTGAGTTGAATGATTTCCCTCCATCCTCGCTTACATTAATCATCGAAAAAAGGGTGTACAATCTATTTTCATTTTTCGGATCAACGATAATTTCTGAATAATAGAAAGGTCGATCACCGATATCGTTGCCATCATTAATTTTACTCCAAGAAACTCCACCATCGTCGGAGCGATATAGCGCATTCTTTTTAGACTCTACTAAGGCATATACCCTATTTGGTTCACTAGGTGCAATCGCGAGACCCACACGTCCTAATTCTCCTTTGGGGAAACCCTCTTTCTCAGTTATCTTTTTCCAAGTTTCGCCACCATCAACAGTTATATGAACCCCTGAACCAGGACCTCCACTATTAAAAGTCCAAGGTTTTCTTTGATGCTCCCACATGGCAACTATTATTTTATTTGGATTTGAAGGATCCATCACCATATCAGCCACTCCTGTACGAGGATTTTCATATAATATCTTGTTCCATGATTTTCCGCCGTCCGTTGTTTTGAACAAACCTCTTTCAGCATGCTCTCCCCAACTAGAGCCAATGGCACCTACATAAACAGTATTGGGTTCATTAGGGTGAATGATGATTCTGTGAACATTTCGAGTACCCTCCAGTCCAAGTGGAATCCAAGTGTTTCCGCCGTCTAAGCTTTTATAAACACCTCCCCCACCAGTTACTGAATTTCGCG